>JANPGE010000132.1:0-6601 GCA_031423805.1 Segetibacter sp.
CTGTTAATTTATCTCAACTCATTGATTATGCTAATTGGATTTGAACTAAATTTGAGTATTACGTATCTCAAATCAAATATTGACAGAGCACCAAAAGAAACCATGAATAAATCGCAGGTTTCCTGATTATAATAATTCATTTATTAAAAGTAAAATCATGAAAATAATTACTTTCTTTCTCATTACATTATTTACTGCCACAGTAGTTGCAGGTCAGATTCCTGCTGTTTTAAGTATTGGATCAGCTATACCTATGTCAGATGTGAAAATGAAATCGGTAAATGGCAAACAGGTTACTATAAAAGATGCTGTTAAGAAAAATGGTGTTTTGGTCATGTTTAGTTGCAACACTTGTCCTTATGTGGTTAAATATCAGGCACGCACTTTAGAAACTATTAAAGAAGCCGAAAAGAGAAATATAGGTGTTGTAATTGTTAACAGCAATGAGGAATACCGAACCGATGCAGATTCTTATGATGCAATGAAACTTTATGCAAAAAAACAGGGTTATACAGTACCTTATGTTTTGGATAGCAAATCAGCCCTGGCAGATGCTTTTGGTGCCACACGTACACCGGAGTGTTATCTTTTTGATGCATCAGGCAAATTAATTTATCATGGGGCAATAGATGACAATGCTACAGCATCGCAGGTTGGGCGCAAACATTTATTTACCGCAATAGATGAAAGCCTTGCAGGCAAAGAAGTATCGGTTAAAGAAACAAGGTCTATAGGTTGCATGATAAAGAGAGCAGATTTATAGGAATGTATATAGTTTATGAAAAAAAGCCACTTGAAATAAATAAGTGGCTTTTTTATTATAATAATATATAGAAAAAACGCTTAAACTTTTTAACCTTCGTTTCTTTGCATAAAATAATAAAGAATGGAAAAAACGGATGTAATACTTCAATATTTTTCAGATTTTTCAGATAAGCAATTACAACAATTTGTTGCTTTAGATGAATTATACAAAGATTGGAATAACAAGATAAATGTTGTTTCCCGCAAGGATATAGAAAGCCTTTACCTAAAGCATGTCCTGCATTCATTGGCCATTGCAGCATCAATTAATTTTATTCCAGGAACAAAAATCATAGATATTGGAACAGGTGGCGGCTTTCCCGGAATTCCATTAGCCATATTCTTTCCTGAAGTTGAGTTTCATTTGGTAGACAGTATTGCAAAGAAACTTAAGGTTGTAAGCGAAATATCACAAGCCATAGGACTTACAAATGTAACAACACAGCATACCCGTGTTGAAGCAATAAAAAACAGAAAATTTGATTTTGTAGTTTCACGGGCTGTAGCACCACTAAAGGACCTTTGGTATTGGTCTTATCCACTTGTAAAAGGAGGCTATGAACACACTTTGGCAAACGGGCTTATATGCCTCAAAGGGGGCGATTTGGCACAGGAAATAGCAGAAACCAATGTAAAAATAAAGCCTAATATTATTCCCCTGGATCAGATTTTTAAAGAGGATTTTTTTAAAGAAAAGTATCTGATACATATAAAAAAGTAAATAGCTTAGAATTATTATTAAAATATAAGAAATTGGAAATACAATTTTCCCTTCGCCCTTTTCAAAAGATTGATTTAGATGATCTTGTGAACTTTGCCAACAATCCCAATATCGCAAAGTTTATGACGGACCAATTTCCTCATCCATACCAAAAGGAACATGGACAAGCATTTATTGAATACGCTACCAAATATAATCCAATTCACATTTTTGCAATTGACATCTATGGAAAAGCTTCCGGTGGTATTGGAATACATCCGCAAACAGATATTCAATCTAAAAATGCAGAATTAGGTTATTGGCTAGCCGAACCTTTTTGGGGTAAGGGAATAATAACCGAAGCAATAAGAAAAATGGTGGATTATGGATTTCAAACCTTTGATATTAATCGAATTTTTGCCCGGCCTTTTGGTTCTAATAAAGGTTCACAAAAAGCATTAGAAAAGGCAGGATTTATATTAGAAGGATATTATAGCAAAACAATTTTCAAAAACGGCGATTTCGATGATGAATTGATATTTGCAAAAAGAAAATAAGCATAAAGAACTCATACTTTAGAACCATTGATATAATTAATCAAGCTCTACTTCAGAAAGAATTTTATAGGTAAGCTTACGTCCTTTAAATTTTCCCTTAAATATTACAGCAGCAACTATTGCATTGTCAGAATTTGAAATCGGATCATTCGTTTCATCCATTTCCACCATCCACATTTTAGTATCCGGAGTAGCCTTTAGTACAACCATACGTTTATCACTTTTTCTTGCTCCTACTGTAAGAGGCATATTTTCAACCGCTGAAAAATGTACTACATATTTTCGTTTATTTATAACTGCACTATCCCATATAGGTATAGAATCATGCGCCATTTCTATATAAATAAAATGCTTTTCCTCTCCTGATTCCTGTTTTTGAACAAATGAGTAGACTTTTTGCTTGTAGGCATTTTGAGCAAATAGATTAACACCGAAAAAGGAAAATAAGATAATAATCAAGCACTTCATAAAATATATATAATTATTCAAAGTTACTTCTACAATTTAAATCAGAAAACAAAAAGAAAAATCAATACTGTAAAAAAATTTAAACTAATACAAAAAAAAGGTGCCCTAAAAATTTAGGGCACCTTTTATAAGATATAGCAAATGATTACTTTGAAATAACCACGCTATTAGTTACTGTTGATCCGTCAGGACAAACAACTCTCAATTCATAAACTCCTGCAGTTAAATTAGAAGGCAGTTTGGTAGTTCTTGAACCACTTCCTTCGTTATTGTTGCTGAAGATGAATCTGTGCATTATTTGACCGGATTTGTTGCTAAGTACTGCGCTGTATGAACCTTCAGGTAATTTATTAACCTGAATATTCAGAATACCATTAGATACCGGATTAGGGTATACTGCTATTGATCTTACTTTAATCAATTTGGTATTTACAACTTTAGAATAAGCAACACCACCGTCTTTAGCTATAGACTTAATACGATAATAGTTTGTTCCTTCTACAGCCTTTCCATGAAGATAGATATAGCTTGCATCAGAATTGATAATTCCTTTAGATGCTACAGTTGTAGCATTAGAGAAACGAATTCCATCAGCAGAATGCTCAACTTCATAAGACTTTATTCCATTCTCTGCAGACATTTTCCAGTTTACTTCTACATTCTCTGCTTTTGGTACTGCATTCACAGCAATAAATGAAACAGGAACAGAAGCTCTTGGGTTGAATACAATTTTGAAACGATCCTTAGCTGCTGAAGCAGGATTAGAATTGACATTAAACTTATACACTGAATTTGCATTTAAGCTGACAGGTGTAAGCGTTCCCTCAAAATTATCCTTTAAATAAGCCTGTACATCTGCATTAATATTTTGTGGAACTAATTCTAAAGCATATTGCTGTTGCTTAAGATTGCTTATACTATATTGAATAACATCAGCTTCGTCAGCGTTTGCTCTTGCGTCAATCACAAGTTCTTTTCCTGCAACGGTTACTCCAATATTTTCTCCAAAGTTTAATGCCTTAATTACATCATTCGCATCAATACCTCTAGAGAAGCTGTTGTTGAATACAACTGCATTACCATCAGCCAATTCATTACCATTAGTTGTAACGGCATACAAATTAGCTTTTAATTGCTGTACCGGTGCAGATGGACGGGTAACATTTCTACTGCCTGTGATCTTAGCTGCCTCAGTTAACTGAATTGTACCACCGCCAGCTGAAGTTGTCAAAAATGCCTGACCACTCTCGATTCTTGTATAGCCAGGTGTATTACCATAACTACCACCTCCCGGAATTGGTTCGTAACCATTTGTAGAACTAAATGTTTGATAAACACCGGTATTAGAAGTACCTGCTACTTTTGGATCCCACATTTTAAACGATATAACATCAGGAGACTTTGTAAGCGCTAAGAAATCTATAGCAGATGCATATACATTACCAACTAAGACATTCTGTCCGGCAGGTAATGTTATTGCAGTTTGAGATCCCTGATATAATGTTCCTTTGGTACGTAGTGTTGTAGCGGTAGGATTAAATACACCACCTGCTACACCTGTAGATCGGTTACCTCTGATATATACGAAGTAACCTTTATTGGTTGCCATTGTATTACCAGTATTAGGTATTGGAGAGAAGCTGCCCGGATTTCCATTATTAAATGAAAGTAATGAATTACCGGTTGTAGCCTGATCGTAACCATTTCCACCAGCTATACTTGTCAACAAAGTACCATAACCAGGGTTTGGATTAGCTAAAGGTGCAGCACCTTCCTGCCAGGCCTGATTAAAGGTTTGTGCACCAGATACTGGAACAGACAACAATCTCCATGCTCTAAATGCATTTTGGTTTATATAACGCTCAACAGTTACTGAAGTACTGTTAATTGCTCCACCGGTAGTAATTGGACCAACACTACCTGTGCCATTAAGGTCAGATTTGATTGTGAGAAGATTAGTACCTGCATTCAGCACATTACCTCCAACACTCAACGCACCATACACATTTAATGCAGTTCCTAAAGTAAGCGATGAACCTGTACCACTCAGGGTTAAATTTGCGATATTACCCGAAGTATTTAGTGTACCTAAAGCACCATTTCCACTTAGAATAAGCTTAGAGGAAGAAGTTCCTACAAAAGTACCTGTTCCGGCCAAAGGACCTGCAACATTTAATGTAAACGTACTTAAACCAATAGTTGCACCAGTATTTATGGTAAGGTTTTTAGTAAATGAAGCTGAGTTCAATACCGGTTGGAAAGGTGTTCCTGAAGGTATTGTTACATCAATTGAAGATGTAGGCACTAACCCTGTACACCAGTTGGCTCCATTATCCCATACACTTGAAACCGTACCTTTCCATTGGTTATCAGTTGAAGAGAATTCATCAGCACCCATATCAGGAGCAGTACCTCTTGTAGCACCATCTATATCAGTAGTATAACTTGCAATAAAGATACCCTTGTTATCTATACCACAGTTACCTGTAGCAGTCAGATGTATGTCTGAAGCCGAAGTAAAGGCAGGTAATACGTTAACAGAATTAGCGTTACCACCAAAACCTGTTACAACAGCTGCCAGTGTGGTACGTTGTGAACCGATAAATCCAAGTACACCTTGTGTTCCTGCTACAGCATAATCATTATAATTAATGTTTGTAAATGCAGAAGAAGGGGCATCAGAATAAACTGCATAAGTTCTGTGTGATGCGGAATTTGAATTTTGACGGTTTGAGTATAGTATGTTATTTCTCATATCTATACCAGTAACTCCAGCAGCAAAGTAAGTGGCAGCAGAAGCTACCTCCGTACTACTACCAGCATATATTCCGGCTGCAAGGTTAACACTGTTATAATAGATTTTAACACCATCAGTAGTTCCTAAAACTCTGATTCCACTTACACCTTCTACACCAGGATTCAGGCTTCCTGCTCCTCTAATGTTAGAGATAGCATTATTTACAATGACTATATTGCTTGAAGCAAGATTAGTATTTATGTCAATTGCTCTTGCACCATAACTGCCTGTGCTGGAATATTGAATATCAGTAAAATAGTTTTTACTAATAACCGCATTTGAAACATCAGAACCCAAAACAACACCTGTAGCACTACCCAGATCTGTTGTATTTATGTTCAGGAAGGTATTTCCAGAAATGGTCAGATTAGTTGCAAAATTTACACTAACACCTGTTCTGCTTAGTGAGTTTCCAGTAACAGCCTCACCAAATGTATTATTGGCTATAGTCCAGTTATTCAACAAACCTGTTGAGTTAGATGTTGCGAAAACACCTATGGAAGCTAATCTGAATAAATTGTTTTCAATAGTTAAATAATCATTATCAGGTCCTTGTCCTCCATTTTCATCGCCGGAGTAAATACCGTAATAAGTATTAACAGTTCCTGCATTAGCACCTGTTCCTCTCGAAGCAGCTTGTAAAGTACAATTTTTGATAGTGTTATTGGTTGCACCTTCACCTGCGCCCAAACTTACAACAAAGAAGATATCAGAACCCGAAACACCACTTGTGCTTGCTACAGTAAGATTTCTGGTATTAGTACCATTGTTTGAGCCATCAAAGGTTACATAATCTGCACCATTGAATACCACTACATCTCCCGTTGCTCCCGTAATAGTTGAAGTAACACCGGTTGCAGGTTTGATAGTTAATGTATTAGTAGCACTTGCATAAGCATTGGCTTCTATCTGTAATGGCATAGTTTCACCTGTACCTGTAGAGTATGTTGTATTAAGCAAAGTAAATACAACCGGACCTGACAAACACTTGGTGTTATAGTCCTTTATAGCTGCTGTAAGTGTTGTATAATTACCACCTGCACCTACTGTATAAGTTCCAGGAGCCAAAGTAGTACTTACACTAAATGAATCATAAGATGGTGGATATGCTGTTATTGCATTAACATCACCACCAAAACCACCTACAGGACTTGTACCCAGGTTTACATTTGGTGAAACGTCTTGTGCTGCAACAAAGTAGAATATCTTGTCACCAACAGTAACTCCACCTAATGTAGTGGTGTTAATTGTAAAGGTCCATGTACCATTATTGAT
>JANPGE010000133.1:0-5664 GCA_031423805.1 Segetibacter sp.
AAACTTACAAGAGAAGCCCTTAAGGAATATGAGATGGGCACCAAAGAGAAAGACAGGGCAAAAAATATGTTTGTGCTCGGATTTTTATATTGGATGTATAACCGCGACATGGACAACACCATTCGTTTTCTGACCGAGAAATTCGGAAAAAAAGATACCATCTTACAAAGCAATATTAAATCTCTGCAAGCCGGTTACAATTATGCTGATACAACAGAAACTTTTACTACCAGATATCGTGTCAACAAAGCCAAAATGGTCAGTGGCAGCTATCGAAATATTATGGGCAATCAGGCATTGAGTTACGGACTAATTGCCGCTAGTCAAAAAAGTGGACTTCAGTTATTTTTAGGAAGTTATCCCATTACTCCGGCTTCAGACATTTTGCATGAGTTGAGTAAGCACAAAGCCTTTGGTGTTAAAACTTTTCAGGCAGAAGATGAAATTGCAGCCATTACATCAGCTATTGGTGCAAGTTATGGAGGTTTGCTAGGTCTTACTACTACTTCAGGTCCGGGCATGGCGCTTAAGACAGAAGCAATGGGACTTGCTGTAATGTTAGAAATACCATTGTTGATTATAAATGTACAACGTGGAGGACCTAGTACAGGCCTACCTACCAAAACTGAGCAAAGCGATTTGCTACAGGCATATTATGGTCGAAATGGTGAGTGCCCAATGCCGGTTATTGCTGCATCTACACCAAGCGATTGTTTTAGTGCTGTATATGAAGCGGTAAGAATTGCTGTACAACACATGACCCCCGTTATTTTTCTTAGCGATGGTTTTATAGCTAATGGGTCAGAACCCTGGAAATACCCGCAAAGCGAAGACCTGCCTAAGATAGAAGTAAAGTTCAAAACAGAATTGGGCGACCACGAGGAAAAATTTCAACCTTACCTGCGGGACGAAAAACTAGTAAGGCCATGGGCAATACCGGGTGCGCCGGGTTTAGAACATAGGGTAGGGGGATTGGAAAAACAAAACATAACAGGAAACATCAGCTACGACCCGGACAACCACCAACTCATGGTGAAAATAAGGGAAGAAAAAGTAGAAAAAATAGCTCAATACATACCCGAACAAAAACTAGACAATGGACCAGAAAAAGGCAAATTGCTCATCATTGGTTGGGGTAGTACTTATGGCGCTATCAAAAGTGCAGTCATTGAATTATTAGAGCAAGGTTATGAAGTAGCCCATGCGCATCTCCGCTACATAAGGCCATTTCCTGCTAATCTTGGGGATATTATAAAAAACTTTGACCAGGTATTGATACCAGAAATTAACAACGGTCAACTAATCAAAATCATCAGGGACAAGTATTTGGTTGATGCAAAAGGGTACAATAAAATTATGGGTATACCCATTACCAAGGGTGAAATGATTGATGAGGTTAAGAAAATGCTTTCAGAATAGTTTTAGTAGAATTTTGTAGTAGGCTTTAGTAATTCCGATGTTGTTTCTGTTGCGTCAGTCTATCCCGATATTTTCATCGGGACACGTCTTGAGGAATTTACTACTATTCAGCTTTTTCTATCTTTTGTTGCATGGTTTCGGCATCCATAACCTCAAGTGTTTTTTCGTAAAATGACCATGCTTCTTCGGGAGATTCACCTATGCACACTACACCCATTTTACCATATTGCGACAATGCTCCTATCATATGGAACATCACCCCTTTTTGCGTAGCACCATCAAAATGCAATCCATGAAACATAGCAATGTCTATAAGGTCATGCGGGGTTAAACCTTTGTATGCTTCACTTTGTACATTGTCACTTGCATAGTAATATCGGTGTTGATTTCCCTGTGTGGTAAACAAACCATTGGTCTCATCAAAGTATCCATTGGTAAGAAACTGCAACATTAAGAACGGATGAGTGGTGCCGCCCTTACGAAGATTTATTTCTATTGGATAATGATGCCACTCATCTTTTTCAAAAACTGAAATAAAATCAATGGCAAATCTGCCTAATGCTCCCTTGTTTTTTAATGCTATCGCTATTTTCTTACTTAGTTCAGCCACCTGCAATCTATATGCTTCATTTGCCGGAAAATGAGCTCCTGAAAATATTTGACCACAATCACCTGTTAGCACCTGATCATGAGTAGATACGATCTCCACATTCCCGGTAGGTTCAATTCTGCATTGAACAGATGGCGAAGTTTTTAACCTTCCTTCTATAAATGCTTCTACTATACCACCCATTGAACTAAACTTACTAAGAAAACTATCTACTGACATTTCAGTTGCAACAGGCTTTATTTCATTTTTCAGATTATCGTCTATCCATTTATGCAATTCTTTTTTGTCTACAGCAGTTGGGTAAGTAAGCATTGCATTACCATCACCGGAGAAACCATCGTTTAGTTTTATGACAGCTTTCTTTATGTCAGAATGCTTTATTTTCAACTCCACCAAAGCATCTACTATATCGATATAGCTATTTAAATCTTCAGAACCCGATGGCATGGCAACACCTGCTTCTCTAAATAACTTTCTGCTACCGCTTTTTGATCCCCAATGCATTACCAATGGGTCACAACCAAAGATGGGGATACCTAAACGTACAGCTAAAGTTCTTTCAAAGTTGGTGGTATTAAAACACGCAATGTGAGATGCATTCCCCTCGGAAATTTGTTGCTTTATTCTTTCGATAAGCCTGGGTCTTTTCAATATTTTTTCAGTAAGTGAAGTGTGTGAGGCGTCATAGCAACTTAGTAGCGTTAACCGCTCACGGGCATGATAACCTGTAATGCCGGGCAGCAAGTGTAGATAGTAATCAATTATGACAGGATCAATGGGTACACTTGTTACGTATATAACCTTTGTTCTTGGCATTCGTAATAGCATAAGCAGACAAAGTAGACGTTCTTCGTAGTGCAGGGCTCCTGTTACTTTACCTAATACCTCCTGGTCTAGTGTCAGGCTGGGGATAACAACAATAGTTTTAGCTGCAAGGTTATCCGGAAAAAATAACTCATACTGCTCACAAAAACTTTCCTGTAATTTTTTAAAAATACTTAACTCGTCATCAGAATTTTCTATTGGGAATACCTGCGAACCGGAATTAAATTGAAGCTGTACAGGAAATTGCAGGGTATTTGGTTGCATGAAACAAAAGTTTTGAGTCTACAATTTTACAAACAAAAGAAATATAAATACTGACTTAGGTCATGTACAAATATGATTAAAATTAGGTTTTGTTTTTTGTAGAGTTGATGTTTATAAATGAATGTAGGCTTTACTAACCTTTTCAATATCTACTACTACATTGTAAAGTAGGTTAAGCTGATCGGTTACGGATTTTACTTTTATCAGCTGTTTACGTGTTTCTGAATCAACAAAGCCATCTTTTAATTCCAATGTTCTTTTTTCCATTAATTTATTTGAAACTTCGTTTAGGCTTTGGAGAGGCTTTTTATTAGGATTTTTTTCAAATTCCTTTACTTCTCCTTTTAGGGTGGCAATAGCCAAATCTATATTTGATAGAATTTCGTGTGTTGCATTAACTAAATATTCATTCGGAAATTCGTGTTGTAGTTTTGCATATTTTGAAAAACCTGCTACGTATGAGGTAAGGGTTTGATTGAGTACTACAAATTTGTGCAGTTTAGCTACGCCTTTCTGCCTGCTTTCGGGTTCGTTTGACATTCGGGTAAAACTATCAGACAAGTTAGCTAATGCTACCAATGCTTTTCTTCTTGACAATTGGCGTACCGTATTTTCAATAGTTACACCCTTTATTTCATCAGTCATTATGCTAAAGTAATTACGTACTTCCATCAACATTGTAATCATGGTTTGTTTTACTTTATCCTTTTCCCAGGATGGAAATAATAGATAGCTGGCAAGAAAAGCAATTACAGAACCTATTGTTGTATCAACAATCCGGTCTTTTAATAAAGGATAAAACTCTGTAGGACTCAGGAAGTGATAAAACAGAACAAGATAAGGAGTCATAAACAACACACTGATAAAATAATTTCGGCGCATGGTGCTGTAACTGCCTAACATAAGCAGTATGAGTATTGGTAGCAGGATTGTAGGGTTTTTTGTAAGGTAAAGAATAGCAACCCCTATCAATACGCCTGATATAGTACCGGTTAAACGTTGAATGTTTCTTTTTTTTGTTAGACTGTAAGCAGGTTTTAGTATAACAATTATGGTGAGTAAAACCCAATACCTGTGTCCAATATTAAAAATCTGCGCAAAAAGAAAACCTACAACCACAGCAACACACACACGTATAGCATGTCTGAAACTGTCAGCTTTTATGGTCAGATTTGATAGTAATAATTGAATAGAATAATCCTGTGAAGGAATAAAACCGATAACATTTATGTCCGGTTGTTTGGGAATCAGTTTGATGTCATATGTACTATATTGTTGTAATATTTTAATACGGTCTGCTATTTCCTGTATGTTCTCAAGTATTTTTCTTAAGCTGATAAAACCTTCAATATTATCGGGCTTTAAGTAATCATGTCGTAGTTGCTCCAGTTTAAGTTGAGTTTGATCAATATTGGCATAAATAGTTGTCATAGGAGGAGTACTTTTTCCGCTCTTAACTGCTATGCCTAGTAAGTTGAGTTCATGGGAAAGTTCATTTGCCATATTGCCAAAGTCTGTAAGAATATTTGTTTCATCAAAATATTGGTGAAGGATGGAGTAACGTTGATGACTGGTCATTATCTTTTCAAAAATATCGGTTAGATCCAGGTACATCAATACAAGTGAACGGGTAGCGACTGACGTATCTTTAATAATGCTGCGGGTTTTGAATAGTAATTCCGATAAGTCATTTTGCTTTTGTTGTACTACTGCCTGTTGTTGTAGAATTTTTTTAAATAATGATTCAAAATCTTCCTCTTTATTATAGAGTTTTGACCGCAGTTGTAGATAAGCAGCGGTTTCTTCAATGCAATCACCCAATGCTTGTTGTGCAAGTCTAAGTGGCCTGAAATTATACAGCATAAGGCTGTATAAAATATACCATAGTCCACCACCTGCCACCTGCAGAGCAAAAATAATAACAGCATATGGGGTATTTAATGCTCTTCTTGGGTCTATAGTTAATACTATAAAAATCATATTTGCAGTACCTATAGCAGCCGCTCTTGCTCCATACACGGTTATCATGCTAAAAAAGAAACAGGATAACACAAGGTATATAGTCAGAAGTAAAGGAATCCTTACTACAAACCCTGTTATAAGTGCTCCGATGAATAAAAAAAGCAGGCACACTAACATTCCATTTCTTCTATGATGTACAGGCCCCGGATTATCAGTTACACTGACCAATAATGCTCCAATAGAAACTACAATACCTTTATCAAGGTGATTTATATAACCAAATACCAATGCAGGTAAAATGACACCCACAGTCATTCTTAAACCTTCAGTCAAATGGTGGCTATTTATGAAACTTTTATATTGGTTTAAATAATTCATTTTAACAGTGCATATTCCTTATTTAAAAAGAATAGTGCAATAATTTTTAAAAAATATTCAAAAAAAATGAGGCTGTCTCAAAAGCTGAGGCAGCCTCTTTTTATTGGTGTATAGCCTTCTATAGTTCAGGTGATATTTTGTTTATTGTTTTTTGGGGATGCTATCTTGTATTATTATTTTTTCGTTTATATTATTCTTTTGGCAAT
>JANPGE010000134.1:0-8782 GCA_031423805.1 Segetibacter sp.
TCTGTTGGTGTAATCATTGAAGCAAAAAAGCCGACCAACAAAACAGAAATGATAAAATCATTCGCTGTGGGTGATAGCCCGCAGCAAATGATTTCGAAACTGAACGCTAAAGCGTTTCAGGAATTAGTGCTTTACTACTTACGAGAAAGAATAACACATAAAAATCTTGAAGTAAAATATCTTGTAGCGACCAACATAAAGGAATGGTTCATATTTGACGCTACCCTATTCGACAGACTTTTTGCTCAAAACAAAAACCTTGTAAAACAATTCACCGACTTTGTAGGCGGACGTTTGGCCGACACTAAAACCGATTTTTTCTACAAACAAATTGCAGAACCTTTTATCAACCAAATTATAGCTCCCCTAACTGCGGGAGGGGTTGGGGGTGGGCTTGAATTTACCTACTTCGATTTACAAGAATATCAAAAACCACTTCGCAACGCTGACAAGGCAGACGATAATAAACTCACTGCTTTATTCAAACTTCTTTCGGCAGAGCATCTTTTAAAACTTCCTTTCACTAACGACAGCAACAGCCTTGACAAAAGGTTTTACAGCGAGTTGTTACACATCATTGGTTTAACAGAAACAAAAGAAGGAAGCAAAAAACTAATTGAACGAAACAAAGAAGGAGAAAGAAATTCGGGAAGTATTCTTGAAGATGCCATCATTCAACTTGACAGCTTAGACAAAATAAACCGATTAGACCGACCGAGCCAATTTGGAAGCACTCAACAAGAACGCTTATTTAATGTAGGTCTTGAATTAAGCATTACTTGGATAAACAGAATTTTGTTTCTTAAATTGTTAAAAGCCCAATTGATCACCTATCACAAGGGCGACAAATCTTATTCGTTTTTAAGTTTAGACAAAATTAAAAACTATGGCGACCTAAACAGCTTGTTTTTTCAGGTGTTGGCTCGTAAGTATGACGATAGAAACCAAGATGTAAAAAAAGCATTTGAAAAAGTGCCTTACTTAAACAGTTCGTTATTTGAGCCAACAGAAATTGAACAAGTAACATTATTCATCAGCAACTTAAAAGATGATAAAACAATTCCTGTTATTTCATCAACAGTTCTTAAAAACGACCAAGGGAAAAAACGCACAGGCAATTTAACAACCTTAGAATATTTATTCGACTTCTTAAACGCTTACGACTTTACAAGTGAAGGTTCAGAAGAAATTCAAGAAGATAATAAATCACTTATTAACGCTTCTGTTCTTGGTTTAATCTTCGAGAAAATAAACGGCTACAAAGACGGTTCATTCTTTACTCCGGGTTTCATCACAATGTATATGTGTCGTGAAACTATTCGTAAATCGGTAGTTCAAAAATTTGACCAAGATTTTCCTGATTTAAAGATTATCAAGATTGAGGAGATTTATGAGTTGATACCTCAAAAAATTTCTCGTAAAAAAGCAAATGAAATTATTAATTCTATAAAAATATGCGACCCGGCTGTTGGTTCCGGACACTTTTTGGTTTCGGCACTCAATGAAATGATTGCCGTAAAGAATGATTTAAAGATATTAGAGGACAGAGAAGGAAAGTCGCTCCACAGATATGAAGTTGAAGTGGTAAATGATGAATTGATTGTAACAGACGAAGAAGGCGAACTATTCGACTACAACCCTACCAACAAAGAAAGCCAGCGAATACAAGAAACACTTTTTCACGAGAAGCAAACCATTATTGAAAACTGCCTTTTCGGAGTTGACATCAATCCAAACTCTGTAAAAATTTGTCGTTTGCGTTTGTGGATTGAGTTATTGAAAAACGCTTATTACAAAAACGCCACAGAATTAGAAACACTCCCCAATATTGACATCAATATAAAATGCGGAAACTCATTAGTTAGCCGTTTTGCCATTGATGCAGATTTGAGCCAAGCACTCAAAAAAAGTAAATGGTCAATTGACAGTTACCGCTTAGCGGTTGACACTTACCGAAACGCTGAAAGCAAAGAACAAAAAAGAGAAATGGAAAAACTGATTGCCGACATTAAATCGGATTTCAGAAGTGAAATTTCTGAAAACGATCCGTTAAGAAAAAAATCAAGAAAGCTCAAGGATGATTTGCTTAATCTGACTAATCAAACTGCTTTATTTGAAATGGGCAAAAAGGAAAAATTAATTTGGAATAAAAGAGTAAACGACTTATCTAATGAAATAAATGAAATTGAAACAGAAAGAAATAGCATAGAATCAAATAAGATTTTTGAAAATGCTTTTGAATGGCGGTTTGAATTTCCTGAAATATTGAATAATGATGGCGACTTTGTAGGCTTTGATGTAGTGATTGGAAATCCGCCGTATATAAGACAAGAAGAAATAAAAGAATTTAAGCCACATTTTAAATTACAATTTAAGCTTTATACAGGAGCAAGTGATATTTATGTATTCTTTATTGAAAAAGGTTTTGATATTTTGAAGGATGGTGGGGTATTTACCTTCATTATGCCAAACAAATTTATGCAAGCTGGATATGGACAACCTGCACGTAAGTTTTTATTAGAAGAAAATCTCATTGAAATTATTGATTTTGGTGATTTTCAGGTTTTTGAAGAAGCAACAACCTACCCTTGTATTTTAACTGCAAGTAAAGAATCCGCTAAAGAAACTTTTAGAAGTGCAAAAATCAACTCACCAGATTTTATTAAAGATTTTTCTGCGTACGTTTCTAATGTAACAAACATCATCAATCATAAATCACTGAACGATGAAACTTGGGTAGTTTCTAATGCCCAAGACCAAAACCTTTTACAGAAAATAATCTCAAAAGGGAAAAAGTTAGAAGATTATTTTGAAGATGTTGCAAAAAGAGGAGTATTAACAGGACTGACAGAAGCATTTGTTATTGATGAAGCAACTAAAAATTTACTTATAAAAGAAGATTATAAATCCGAAAGATTTATTAAGCCATTTGTTTTAGGCAGAAATATAAAACCCTATTCAAACGTAGAAGTGAGTAGTTGGTTGATTTTAGTGCCCAAAGGCTTTACTATTAAAAAAAATCTACCGTCTGATAATTCGAATTATTTACAAGAACCTGAACCTAGGTATGGAAATATGGAATTTAATGACGCATGGTTTTGGTTTAAAACCGAATATCCTGCAATTTCGAAATATTTATTTCAGTTTAAAGAAAAAGCAGAAAAAAGAACTGATAAAGGCGATTATTGGTGGGAATTGAGGGCCTGCGATTATTATGAAAAGTTTGAAAAACCGAAAATAATGTATCAAGTTCTTCAAGTAAAACCTTGTTTCATTTATGATGAAGATGGCTTGTTTTGCAATAATTCAATGTGGTTTATTCCTTCTGACGACAAAGTTCTTTTAGGTATTTTAAACTCAAAATTGGGTTGGTGGTTGATTTCAAAATATTGCACGGCAATACAAAACGGCTATCAATTGATTTGGAAATATTTCAGTCAAATTCCAATAGCTATAGGAAATAATGTAGTTCGTAAAAAAATTGGTGATTTGGTGAATGAAATTCTTTTTATCAAAAAACAGAACCCACAAGCCGAGAGAACAGACTTAGAAACCCAAATAGACCAATTGGTTTACCAACTTTACGACTTGACAGAAGAAGAAATAAAAATAATAGAAACAACATAAACAGACAGATATGCCAACTCCCCAATTCAGGTTCACTTGCAAATCACTCAAAGCCAATGCACAAAAGCCAAACTCGCAAACGAGCCTGCCTTTTGCTAACGCACAGGCAACACGATAAGGGGCGACACAGACCCACATTATAGATTACCGAACAGTAAGGGCTAATGTAGAAGACTTTTGAGCAATAGGAACATGACGTAGAAGCAATCATCGGCAGCATATCCATGCTTTGCTTTCGGCGGTCGGAATGCTGCCGGTAAACAGATATTAGTCCTAAAACGAAAATAATCTGTCTCATTAGTGGAATTTTTGAGAAAACTAATCACTCTTACTAATAGCAGTTTTTAAGTTATCTAAAAATATTTTTAGTTAAAATATTTAATATCAGCTAATTAAAAATAAAATATTTAATGATATTTTTATTTTTTGTAAACCATTTTTCAATTATTTTATTTGGCATTTAGATTGGTGTTGTGTATTATTCAATATTTATTTTAAAATCTAATAGTATGCAAAATCTCCTTTTCACCTTTCCTAACATCTTCTTGCATCCTAATCTGGATCAGATTGAGTAATTTTTTATAGAAACATCTTCGCCTAAATAAAAAGGTCATTGTAATAACTTATTTATAACAAGTCCTTAAAGCATAAAAATATGAGCGCTACTTATTGCAAAGCACTTATAAATCAATAACGAATAGCACTAAATCGCAATTTAATAAAGGGATAAATAAGAAAATTATGAAGAAAATAATACAAACATTTTTATTAATTGTAGGAATTACAGTAGGCGGACAAGTAAGTGCTCAAAACCTGCCTTTGCCTACCTCTAACAACGTATTTCTTCCGGCGGGTAGCCTCGTTATTGCCATGGATAATACCAATCAGGCAAATAGTTTAAATAAGTTCAACTTACGGGCTTACGGATTGGTTGTGTACCTGCTTAATAACAATGTAAAATTAAAATGGGTTATTAAAACAGGAAAGCTGAAAGACGACGTGGATTTTAACACAAGTGCTGCAAGAGTAAAACCAATAGCCGGAAGTATTTCCAGCTATGATTTTAAATCGGGGCCATTTGTAATTAGCAGCGAAGACACTACCGATGTTTCATCATTAGTTGACGGCTATAACAGCACTATTTCTAACGTAAATGATAAGGTAAAAGTTTATATGACGAATGTTTCTGCAATTGTTGATCAACGCTATGACTTAACAAACTTTAAACCTAAAGCAGCTTTATTGGACAATGGCGGCAATTTTGAAATTCACCGGGATTACCTGATAAAGTCCGGTATTACTTTTGGTATGAACAGTGCTTTAACAAATGCAACTAACTGGGAAAAAGCATTGGTAAGTGATATGATGTCTAAATGTTTCACTTTTGGTTCAGAAGCACATTGGGATGAAGATGATGCAACTGTGGCTACTGCCGTTACCAACGATGTGAGGCAATTTTTGATGGGTGGTGGTAATATGTTGGCTGAATGTGCTGCAGTAAGAACTTATGAGAATTTTGGTAAATTCCATTCTACCGGAGGTATTAATCCAAATACTGAAAATGATTTTTCAAGCGCATTATCTACTATCAGGTATACAAATGCCGATTTAAGCTTTTCGCAATTTGAAGGCCCTGTATCAATTAATAAGGGTGGAAGTTTAAAAAACTGGACCTATAGCGGCAGCCTCTTAAATCAAACCCATGACCATGCTGAAGGTCCTGTAACAGATAACAATATAGGTGCGTCAGTTTCAAAAGTTGGAAGTACAGCCGGTGGTGGCTTAATGTTTTACTTAGGTAACCACAAATACGACCGTGTAGATGACTTATCAGTTTTGAATGGCATTAGAATGTATTTGAATGCATTTTTGACGCCTCCTAACAACAATAGCAACATATGCCTAACATTACCTCCACCAAATTACCAAAATGGAGAAATGTGTTTTGCATCTATGTACAAACCTGCGGTTTCTACTAATGTAACCTGGAGCTATGATGCAGGCAATCAGACTTATATAATCAGAGCAACGTTAAATAAGGATTATGTTGATAATACATATGGTACAACTGCTTCAGGATGGGGACTAAAAGGTCATAAATTTACAGATATGTTAAGCAGCGAATTTTTACAAATGACCTTAAATGATAACAAGGGTTTTAAAAGAATGGAGTTTAAGATTGATTATTTATCAGCATCTACAAGTGTCCCAAGTGGTTTTAAAACATTAGGTGTAACGGGTGGTGATGGATCTATGATAGTTGGAAATCTTAATGATATTGTTAGTGTGAAAACATCTTTAGATGAAAATCTAAACACAAACGGCTATTGGTTACCTGTTCATTCGCCTGCCACAAATGCTTATTACAACCAAAACCCTCAATATCCATCTTGGAATTACGATGTATGGTATGAGGTTACTGTTAAGGCTAATGCATTTGGTGCTGCGGGTATTGGTAACCCTACAATAAAAACACTAAATGCAAGCCCGAGCAAAATGGGTACATCTGTTGAGGCTGTAGCAATAGGGCAATGCCCACAAAGGTATCCTATGGGGGAAAAGGGTATTAAGAATACGGGTTATGGCAATATAGAATTAAGCATATATCCCAATCCGGTAAAAACTAACCTTAACCTTAACATACAGGCAGAAAAACAAACAAATGGTGTTCTTAAAATAACAGACTTTACTGGAAAAACAGTAATGACTAAAACACTAAACCCTATAGTAGGTGATAACAAATTGAGTTATGATATTTCAAGTCTTAAAATTGGAATGTATAACCTTCAATTCATCAACGGCGAGAAAATTATTAATCAGAAGTTTTTTGTAATCAAATAAATCTGATAATATGTTTTGTAAAGAAGAGATTGCTTAATAGCAGTCTCTTCTTTTTTTGTATGAATAACTTTAGACTAATGAGATACTGACTATAATAAAATTCTAATCAGGGTTTCATATTGATCTACAAGAATAAAAGCGTTAGTAAAAGTAATAAACTGTTCTGGATTTTTATTATCAGATTATTAGCAATACAATTATCCTGGTTGAAATACGTTTATTTAAAAAAGGTCTTAAATAATCTTTTGTAAAACGTAATTTGGGTATGAGGTATCTATTTATCACTATTGTTTCGATTACTATTTCTTGTAATCTATTTGCACAAAGCGTAAGTATTAATACTACCGGAAATGTTGCAGATACCAGTGCTATGCTCGATATTGCAAGTACAAATAAAGGTTTGCTGATGCCCCGCATGACACAGGCACAACGGACCGCCATTCCACTACCCGCCGATGGATTACTGGTTTTTCAAACTGATGGAGTTAAAGGTTTTTATTATTACCACACCAGTACCGGATGGCTTCCCTTAATGTCTTCAAACGGTGTAATTAGTTCATTAAATGGTATAACGGCCTCTACTCAAACTTTACCCACACCCGGTACAAGCGGTACAGCACCTGCCTGGGTATCAGCAGGTTCATCTCATACGCTTAATATCCCTCTGGCCAATACTGCAAGTGTAACTGCAGGATTGTTATCTAATATAGACTGGATCACATTTAATAATAAACTTTCTTCCACAACCGGATGGACCACTACAGGTAACACAGGTACAGTATTAGGTACACATTTTTTGGGTACTACTGATCTTAGAAGTCTGCGTTTCAGAACCAATAATGTACAAGGCTTGTTGCTGGACAGCGCAGGCAATGTAGCTATAGGTAATGCTCCGGTACAGACCGCAGGCGTTAACATAGAAAAACTACTGGTTGATGCAGGTTCTACTGTTGCCAACCCTTCAACCTCAATTAACCTGATAACAGGTAAAGGGTACCTCAATAATTATCTTCAATTAAATACCCAAAACAAATCCAACGGAACTGCTGCAAGTACTGATGTAGTAGCTACGGCTGATAATGGCGATGAAACCAGCAACTATGTAAACATGGGTATCAACAGCAGTGGAAATACGGCTAACTATTTTGGAGGTGCTAATGATTCCTACTTATATAATCTTGGACAAAATCTATTGATTGGAACCGGAACAGCAGGTAAAGTATTGGCATTTCTTACAGGTGGAGGAACTCAAAGTACTAATGAAAGAATGCGTATAGATGGAAACGGCAATGTAGGTATAGGTACCAATGCACCCTCTTATTTATTACACCTGCAAAATACCGCAGGTCAGCTACGCCTGGGTTACGATGCTACAAATTACTCAAACCTGTCTACACTAAGCACGGGATTTCTTCAAATAGCACCAACAGGCGGCACCACCGCTATCACAGGTAAACTAACCACTACAGGTACTTTAGGTGTGGGAACAGCCACAGTAGGTGCAGGTCTGATTGCGGAACTAAAAGGCGGTCATCTTGGCCTCACCAATACCGGCACAGCAAGCGAAATCAGACTATTTGAACCCAGCGGAAGTGGTACACAATACAACGCCTTTAAATCGCCGGCTATGGCTGCAAATGTTAGCTATACACTACCCAGTGCTGATGGTGCTACAGGTGGTGTACTGACTACAGACGGTAGTGGCATACTTAGCTGGGGAAGTGCTTTTGCACGTTCCTTCTCCACAGCCATTACTGCCGGTAACATGCAGCCTCTGGCTCGTTTTAACGCTACAGAAGGAAATGTAGCAGTACTCATACAGGTTCAATCCCCTACAAGCGGCAACAGTGGCACCAAACAATACCTCTATCAGGGCGGATATGGCGGATTGGCTGCCTTGAACACCTGGTATAAAATGCAACCCGTAACCAACGGTAGAGGACACAACGAGTTCCCCGCAGGATTTGACCTCTATATCAGAATGACGGATTACTATAGTTATGAATTTGCAATGGGGGCTAACACTACGGACAAAACAATCAGAACTACTTTCAATGACCTCACTAACGGTGGAATGGCATTTACTGACCTTACAGCTAATCCTCCCGTGGCCATTAGCAGCGGCGGAGATGTCTACAGCATTCGTGATATGAACATACAAAACACGCTAGGAATAGGTACAGCTACTCCCGGTAGCGCATTAGATGTAAAAGGCACGTTGCGTTTGTCAGGCACCACTTCAGGTTATGTAGGCTTTGCACCGGCAGCGGCTGCAGGTTCTACTACCTATACCCTGCCAGGTGCTGATGGTACA
>JANPGE010000135.1:0-52817 GCA_031423805.1 Segetibacter sp.
TGTGTTGGGTTATTTGCGTTAGATAAACCACCATCGCCAAACTTCCAGAAATAGCCAATACTGCCCGAGGATAAGGATGAATTATTACTGAAAATAAAACTATTCCCTGTCAGGCATTGGTTAATTGCATTCACATTAAACGAAGCAATTGGTTGTGGATATACCGTTACTTGTTTTGAGATGCTATCAATACATCCATTACTTGTGGTAATTAAGAGTTTTACTGTATAATTACCAGATAAGGTATAACTATAAGATGGACTTGTTAATGTAGATGTTCCTCCATCGCCAAAGCTCCATTTGAAATTAACTGTGCCTGTAACTGTTGAAGTGTTTGTAAATTGAAAATTGTTTCCGGCAAGGCATTGATTTATTGAACTAGCAGTGAATGATGCTATGGATTGAGGATGAACAACCACTTGCTTATCTATGCTATCCTTACAACCATTGCCTGTTGTAACAATTACCTTAACAGTATAAGTTCCAGGAACTGTATAACTATGTACCGGGCTTATTGTATTAGCAAATGTTCCATCGCCAAAACTCCATTGAAAGAGTAATGAGCCCGAAGATATGGTAGACGTATTTGCGAAAACAAAAGAATTGTTTATTAAGCATTGCGAAGAAGCATTTATATTAAAAGAAGCGGTAGGTACCGGATAAACATTCACTGTCTTTGCAACTGTATCTCTACAACCATTGAAAGAAGTTACAATTAACTTTACCAGGTAATTGCCGGATGAACTATAAATATGAGATGGATTTGGTAATGCAGAAGTATTACCGTCACCAAACAACCATAAGTATGTTGCGGGGGTTATTGCTGAAGAAGTATTGGTGAATACAAAACTATTATTTAGCTGACATTGCCCGACACTATTTACAGTAAAGGATGGTGTTGGCATTGGATGAACTATAACAGGTTTGCTGATAGTATCCTTACACCCGTTAACTGATGAAACAATTAGTCTTACAGTATAATTGCCCGCAGCAGCATAACTATAAGATGGACTTTGCAATGAAGATGTACCTCCATCCCCAAAAGTCCAATTATAGGCAACAGTACCTGATACATTCATTGTAGCATCAGTAAGTACGAAATTATTGTTTCTCAAACATTGTGCAAAAGTATTGACATTGAAAGCAGCAGTTGGTTTAGGGTTTACTGTAACAGTTTTTGCAACAGAATCTCTACATCCATAATTTGAAATTGCAACCAACATTACCGTATATGCACCTGCTAAGGTATAACTATGAGTGGCATTTTGTGATGTTGAAAAGACTCCATCGCCAAATTTCCAGATATAGCTTAAAGTACCTGTTGGTATCGATGAATTATTGGTAAATGTAAAGGTATTACCCCCTATACATTGTGTAGCAATGTTGATAGTAAAAGTTGGTGAAGGCTTAGGATAAACTATTGCATTTTTAGTAACGCTATCTTTGCATCCGTTGTTAGTTGTTACTACAAGCTTTACAGGAAATGTTCCGGATGATATGTATACATGTTCAGGATTTTGCAAAACAGAATTTCCACCATCACCGAATGACCATAAACTGTTAATAGTTCCTGTTGATACTACTGAAGTGTTATTAAAAGTAAAATTATTGCCATTGAGACATTGTGCCGAAATAGAAGGTGCAAAACCAACTATTGGTTGTGGGTTTACAGTAATCAATTTGCTTACACTATCAACACAACCTTTATTACTGGTTACTTTTAATTTTACAGTATAATTTCCGGCAGCTAAATAGGTATGTACAGGACTACCAATTGTATCAAAGTTACCATCACCAAAGTTCCATTTATAAGAAAGGATTCCTGAAGAAATAAGTGTGGAATTTGTAAACACAAAACTATTGCCGCTTAAACATTGTGAAGTATCATTTATTAAATAGGATGCTAACGGTGATGGATAAATTGTAACGGGTTGAGATGTACTGTCTTTACAACCTTTATCAGATGTTGCTACTACCTTAACTATATAAGTTCCCGACAGAGTATATATGTGGGTTGCATTTTGAGTGCCTGATGTAGTACCATCACCAAATGTCCATTGATAACTCAAAGTACCTGTAAGTATTGAAGAGGTATTTGTAAATAAAAAATTATTTGATTTGAAACATTGATTAGTATTTGATATTGAAAATGAAACTATAGGTTTTGGATTCACCGTTATTGTTTGTGAAATACTGTCTTTACATCCATTACCAGCAATTGCAATTAGTTTAACCAAATAAATACCAGGTGTTGTATAAATGTGGGTTGGACTTATAGCAGCAGAACTAACTCCATCACCAAAACTCCAATTAAATGTTAGTGTTCCCAATGTATTAGGAGATGTATTTGTAAACGTAAAGCTATTGCCCATAAAGCATTGAGAAACGTTATTAATAGTAAATGTTGGAATGGGTTTTGGATTTACTGAAACTGTCTTTGATATACTATCAATACAACCTTTATCAGAAGTTGCTATTAATCTTACCGTATAAAGACCAACTGCGGTATATGTATGTAACGGATTTATTAATACCGATGTTCCTCCATCTCCAAAAGACCATAAATAATTCATTGTACCAGCACTTATAGCAGAAGAATTATTAAATGAAAAACTATTTCCACTTAAACATTGCGAAGGATCTGCAATAGAGAAAGCAGCATTTGGCTTGGGATTAACTGTAATACTTTTACCTACAGTATCAGTACAGCCATTTGTAGAAGTACAAATTAATTTCACTAAATATGTTCCGGCATTTGTATAAGTATGTGTTGGGCTTTGAATAGTAGTATTGCCACCATCACCAAATAACCATTGATAAGTTATCGTACCCAAACTTATTGTTGAAGTATTTGTAAAGCTAAAGTTATTACCAGTTATACACTGCGATGCATTATTTACGGTAAATGAACTTGAGGGCTTTGGATTTACTGTTATTTGTTTATTTACACTATCCACACAACCTTTATCAGATGTTATAATTAACCTCACAGTATATGAACCTGATGTTGTATATGCATGTGAAGGGCTTTGCAATAAACTGGTTCCACCATCTCCAAAATACCATTGATAAGCAATTGTTCCAACTGATATTACTGACGTATTTGTAAATAAAAAGCTATTAGTATTTACACACTGATTTGTATTATTAATATTAAACGCAGCAACAGGCTTAGGCCCAATAGAAATTGTTTTTATAATACTATCCTTACAGCCGTTATTTGATGTAACCACAAGCTTTACCGCAAAAGATCCAGAGTTTGAATAAGTATGATTAGCATTTTGAGTAATAGCTGTTCCGCCATCACCAAAAAACCATTGGTAATTCATAGTACCTGAAGTAATTGTAGATGTATTAGAAAAAACAAAATTATTATTTGTTATACATTGTGAGTTAGAGTTTATAGTAAATGATGAAATGGGCTTTGGATTAACTGTTACAGTTTTTGTTATACTATCCTTACAACCGAAAAGAGAAGTAACTATCAACTTCACAGAATAAATTCCAGGATTTGTAAATGTGTGAGTTGCATTTTGTGAAGTGGAAGTGACTCCATCACCAAACTTCCACAGATAAGAAATAGTGCCAGATGAAATAGCAGAATTATTTACAAATGAAAATGTATTCCCATTTATACATTGGTTCGAATTTGGAATTGTAAATGCAGCAACAGGCATTGGATGTACAACTATTGTGTCTGAAAATAAATTTTTACAACCATTACTTGTAGTCACATTTAACTTTACAATGTAAGATCCGGGGTTAATATAACTGTGAGTTGGACTTGTTGCTGTTGAAGTAGTTGCATCTCCAAAATCCCAAAAATTGGTCATAGCACCTACAGAGGCTGTAGATATGTTTTGAAAAATAAAATTGTTATTTAATAAACACTGGGAGGAACTAACTATGAAGCCTGCCACCGGTGGAGCTAATGAAGTTATTGTTTTACTAATGCTGTCCTTACATCCATTATTGCTTGTCACAATTAGTTTCACCAAATAATTTCCAGGAAGGTTGTAAGCATGGGTTGGGTTTTGATTTGACGATGAAGTACCATCACCAAAAAACCATTGATAAGTAAGCGATCCTGACAATATTTTTGTGGTGTCGGTAAATATAAATAAGGATGTACCACATTGTGTACTTTGATTCACTTTAAACCCAACAACAGGCTTTGGATAAATAGTTACGGTTCTTGTAATGCTATCCTTACACCCATTATTAGATGTTGCAATAAGCTTAACTATAAATGTTCCTGCGGTACTATAACTGTGTGTAGGATTTGGTAGAGTAGATGTAACACCATCACCAAAATTCCAAAAATAGGTTAGTGTTCCTGATGTTACGGCAGATGTATTGGTAAAGCTAAATGTATTACTTACCTCACATTGAGCTGAAAGATTAATACTAAATAACGGTGTAGGTTTAGGACTTACAGTTACTACCTGAATCATTGTGTCTTTACATCCCTTATCCGATGTTGTTATCAATCTTACATTGAATAAACCTGCGGTTAGATAACTATGCACAGGGCTTGCTAATATAGATGTTCCTCCATCACCAAAATTCCATAAGTAAGTTAGAGTCCCCCCGGTAATAGTGGAGCTATTTGCAAAAGAAAAACTGTTACCTGTAATACATTGGCTTGGAATGCTTATTCCAAACGAAGCAGTAGGTTGAGGATGTACAATGACATTATGAGTAATAGAATTACTACATCCGTTTATAGTAGTAACAGTTAACTTAACTGTGTAATTACCACTGACCACATACTTGTGCGTTGGGTTTTTTACAGTAGAGGTATTAGGATTTGAACCCGTAGCGTTTGGGTCTCCAAAGTTCCACGAATAATTTAACACTTGACCGTCAGAGATCTTAGTACTATCGAAAAATCTAACCAGGCTATCTGCTAAGCAACCACTTAAACTTGAAAATTGTACTATAGGTTTAGCAAAGATTTGTATTACCTTCTTAGCAGTATCACTTGCGCAGGAACCTGATGATTGGGCAAGATGTTTTATAGTATAAATCCCAGGTAATGGATAGGCTGATGTTTGACTATTTGAATTGAAAACATCCTTTATCTGGCCATTTCCAAAATCCCAATACCATCTTACCAAAGTGCCTCCAAATGAAGATGTGTCAGTAAACGTGAGTGTGCTACCCTCACATGCAGGTAATGGAGCTATCCCAAATGTTGCTTTAGGTTTTGGATTTGTTGATGTTGTAATAGAAGTATCTGATATACATCCATCGTAAGTGATAACCCTAAGTTTTATTAAATGTGGTCCAAATGCCGAGTAAAGTTTTCTTGGGTTTGGCACATAACTAAACGTTCCATCATCAAAAGTCCATATAAAATTTTGAATAGGAATACCGTTTATACCCGTTGTCAAAAGTTTTACAGTATCCTGAATGCAGGTGCTATAACTAACCGATATAGCGGGATTAGGAATCGGATTTACCCTTACAGAATAAATAAAGTCTAGTGTATTATTACAATTGTCAATTTCGGGAGCTGTTATAGAAATCGGAATATTAAATGTTCCGGTATCGTTTAGTATATAGGTATTGGGAAGTTTGTATCTATAATAGGTCCTTCCATCAAGTATTGTAGAATCATATGGTACAGGGTTTATAAATGTTGTATCATAGCCAGGGGTGAGGTGTGGGGTCGGAATATTTACCTGACTAAATCGCCAGACAGCTTTAGTGGCTTTGTAAGCCATACTAACAGAAATATTAAAAGGGCTATTCGGACAAGCTGTAACACTTGGTTTAGTGCCACTTGAGAGTGTATTTTTTATAGATGGTATAATATCAAGATTATTGATAAGGGTACCTGCATTGTATCCATAACTTTCAAAATTTCCAAATCCATAGGTAAGTGCAGTAAATGCCGAATCACTTTTAATTAAATGTTGTTGGTTACCATTAAGGATTTGGGTCACTACACTATATTCAGGATTTTGGGGATGCGTAACAACGTTACTAAAAGTAGAAAACCCGTCAATTAGCAAATTGGATAAACCCGCAGTTTTTACTATTACAGAAACATAATTGTCTATAATATTTTGGTTGTTGGTATTATAAAAATAGGTTTCATTAACCGCCTGTTGCAATGGACTTAGATAAAACATTTCAGGGTCGCCATTACCATTGTATATAGGACAGTTTTGCATTGAAGGCACATATTGCGAAACTAAAACTGGTTTGTTTGCTTCTATAAAGTCACCGGTAGAACTTGAATACTCGTAATAAAAATTATTAATTAACCCGGTTAGTAAAACTCCATTCTTTTTAACCTTAGTTGCAGGATCCCTTACCGCAATTCTAAAATAGTTTAAATTTGTTTGTGAAATATTATTGGTATTCACTGTGGGATAAGTATAATAATTAGTACCCCATGCACTCGATGGAAAAATTTGCTGTTGTAATATATCGCCACTTCCTCCACAAATTGTTATTCTGCTACTTCCGGAAAATACTGCAATGGGGTGACATTTACCATCCGTTCCTGCAATGGATTGAATCTTACTACCGGAGACATCTAAACCTGTTCCTGAACCGGTTACGCTTTCACCAAATACATTGTATATTTCTCCCTTATTGAGATTTATATTAAATGGTGTACCTGCAACTCTGCCTCCCTGCGTATTTACAGATGGTGTTATTTGTATTGTTGTATTGTTTTCACTTGCTACTGCATAAAACCACGAATAACAGGGGACTGATACATTAGTGATTTGATCATAATTAATTGAAAAATAAGTATACCCATACGTTTCAACAGGCATCAACATAGTTGCTCCTGATGAATTTAAACCATATTGATGAGCATAAGCAACTATAGGTTGATCACTTACAATGTGAATTCCACGGGAGTTTAAGCCTTCATTAGTTAGTCTTGGATCATCTGCTCCCGCTTTTGGAATAGGTGTAGTCTGAATAACTGTAAACGCAGGAATGTTATATGTTGTTGAATAGGTGGTGCCATTAATTGAAACAGTAACAACAGCATCTTGATTTGATCCTAAATAAAGCACCATTTCCTGTGTATTAGAACCACCATTTACATTACCATACAATGAATTATGCCCATACCCTACCCAAAATTCCTTACCGGAATTGGATTTGTTTTGGGCATTCGCTGTATAGCCAAGAACCAGGAACAGACAGAGTAAACATTTTCTCATGGTATAATTAGTCAAGCAAAGTATTAAGAAACCCATTTCCCGGGCAATAAGAATATATTAACTATAAAACTATAATAAAAATATTAACGACAAAGCAAAATTAATTGCTGAAATGAGGATAATTTAATGTCAAACGCTGCCTAAAAAAATTAATTTCTCCTTACGTAAAAATATGAAATACTTCCCACCTTCACAAAGTAAATTTTTTCATCCAATAAGCAATGCTAACAGCCGGAAACGCACAGTTATTTAATTTAATATAAATTAAAATTTTCTTTACCAGATTGCATCATGTTGTCTTTATTTCGCCAATAAAAATAAAGCTGCTGCAGAATAAACCGCAGCAGCTTTATTATGAAAATTTGAAAAGTACAGTCAGTGTACTAAGGGTTATTACTTCAGCTTCAACGCCTTAACTGTTTTTACATCGTTTCCTTGTCTTACTTCTACCAAATAAACACCAGCAACAAATGCTTCTCCGAAGCTGAAGGTTTGCAGGGGCATACCTTTGACGGCATATAAATTTCTACCATTCACATCCAATACTTTCACCTGAACAGGTTGGTCACTCGTACTTTTTACGGACAGAGTAAACCTGCTGCTACTTGGGTTGGGTGACAGCATCACTTCAAATTTTGAGTCGTTGTTTTCGGATGTGTTGAATGACATTTTAGGAGTCAATGAGCTACACGGGTTTTTTCCTTCATTAAGGGTTACAGGCACAGAACTGTAAACACAGTTGTTTGCATCTCTTGCATAAATTCTGTAATTACCTGCTCCAAGATTGGAAAATGTATTAGTACTGCTGTAGCTCCCGTTGATTTCGAATTTAAACTGGTAAGGAGGTGTACCGCCAGATCCGATAGCAGTTATGGAACCGTCAGTTCCACCAATGCAACTTGCATCAGTTTTGCTAATCGTGATACTTACACTATCGGGTTGGCTTATGTATAGGCTACGGTTTATAGTACAACCGACATCGTCAGTTACATAAAGTCTATAAGAACCTGATCGCAATCCTGTAAAATTTGTTGTTGTACCAAAGGAACCCGATGTGCCTAAACGAAATGTATAGGGGGGAAGTCCGTTTGAAACAGAACTCACAACAATAGAACCATTTGCTTGTGCAAAGCATGATGTGTTTAGAGTAACAATATTTGCTACAATTGCAGGCGGATTGGCCAAAACAACATTTTTAATTCCCCTGCACCCTGCCTGGTCTTGCATAATGACATTATACGACCCGGCACGTAAACCTGTAAATAGATTGTTTGCTTGAAATATACCTGACGTGCCAATACTATAAAGATATGGAGATTGGCCACTGGTAGGATTTACAGTAATAGAACCATTTGTCCCCCCAAAACATGACGGATTACTGCTTGCCAAAGTTCCGGGAATTTGTGGCCCTTCGTACAGAGTTACATTAAAGGAAGTATCCCGACATCCATTGTAAGTATATATATTAATTCTATATGTTCCGGCTGTCAAGTTCTGGAATAAACCTGAAGACACTCTTGCTCCTGAATTGATGCTGTAAAAAGTATATATATCAGTAAACTCTTGGGCATAAACATCTATTTCCCCATTTGACCCTTTATAGCACGAAGGGTTAGTGGTGCTTAGTGTTACATTTAAACGAAAACGTCTTAACGTTGTAGTAAAAACTCTTGAACAATTATTTGCATCCCCAATGGTAACACTATAATTACCATGACGCAAATTGTTGAATGTATTAGAATTTTGGTATCCTGTCAATCCTAAAGCATATCTGTAGGGCATTACTCCACCAGAAGCGGTTACAACAATTTCACCGTTGCTACCATTTGCACAGATTGTAGAGCTATAAATTGTTGCTTGTATAGCTGCCGGTTGTTTGACACGAATATTATTGAATGAAGCAAAGCATCCGGTAATGCCGGCTGTATCGTACACTTGAACAGAGTAATTTCCTGCCGGCAGATTTGAAAAATTATTAGAACTCTGTAAAGTGCTTCCATTTAAAGAAAATAAGAAAGGTGGTCTTCCTGTAAGTGGATTAATTGAAATGCTACCATTGGAACCTCCATTGCAGGATACATGAATGGTATCAATGGTGGCAGTAATGGCAGGCGGATCCACAAGAGTTATAGAAGGTGTTCCGGTGACACAACCTGACGCATCCAGAACAAAGACTCTGTAGGTGCCTGAGCGTAAACCGGTAAATGTGTTACTGGATTGATAGGTACCAGTCGTACCCAATTTATATTGGAACGAACCCCCACCATTTACCGATACGGAGATTGTACCATTAGCTGCCCCACTACAAACTGGGTTAGTAGCATTGGTTGTAAATGTAATTGGCGGTAATGTTGAAATACTGATAGTATTTAATTGTATCTCACATCCATTTGCATCCTTAATAAAAATCACGTAATTGCCCGGTATTAGATTATTAAAAGTACTGGAAGAGTTATAAATTCCATTTACCCCCAACTTATATGAGAAAGGTGGCACTCCGGCTGTTGGCGTTATTGTTATGGACCCTGTAGCCGAGGCACTGCACCGTGCATCGGTTTTCGTAAACGTAGCGGCAATTACCGGAGGATGACTGATGAAAATATTTCTTACGAAACCTGTACAACTGTTAGCATCCATTATAGTAACTGTGTAAGTACCGACTCTAAGGCCATTAAATGTAGGCGAGGAAACAAAAGCCCCACCGCTACCCAATCTGTATGTGAATGGAGACACCCCAACTGTTGGAGTAATAGCAATAGCACCTGTTGATGCACCAAAACAGGTGACATCAGTCTTGATAAACGTGCCGGTAACAGCGGCTTGCTGATTGATGGTAAATGTATTTCCAACGGTAGAGCAACCGTTTGCATCAGTAACAAAGGGGTAATAAATACCGGCTCTTAGATTGGAGAAAGTGTTGGAAGATACAAAAGCACCGCTTGTTCCCAACCTGTATGTGTAAGGTGCTGCACCCCCACTTGCAGAAATACTAACCGAACCTGTAGCTGTTCCGAAGCAAGCGGCATCCGTTACCGTACTCGCTATGCTAATACGAATTGGTTGCCCTACAACGATTCCCGAAATAACACCTTGGCAGTTCCTGCCATCAAATATGAATACGCTATAAGTACCTGCCCGTAGGTTATTAAAGGTATTTGAACTCTGTATAGTACCCGAACTACCTAATCTATAACGGATGGCATTAACTGTGGCCGTAGTTGAGGTGATGGTGATCGAACCACTAGCGCCGTTAAAACAAGTAGCATCTGTTGTTGTATATGTGCCGGTTATAGGAGGTAATTCTGAAATTGCTATCTGGTCTGATAATCCATCACAACCGTTTGCATCCTTTATAAAAACTCGGTAATTGCCTGCTCTTAAATTGTGAAAAACATCAGACGAAACAAAGCTGCCGGTTGTGCCCAACCGGTAAGTATAAGGTGGTACTCCTCCGGCTGGTGTAATTTTAAGGCCTCCCGTAGCTGAACCATTACAGACTGCATCTGTTTTAGTAAATGTACTGGTCAGTGCAGCCTGCTCGGTAATAGTAATTTGATCCGAGATGCCTGCACAACCTTCAACATCTCTGATGGAAACAGTATAATTACCAGCTCTTAGATTATTAAAAGTATTGGAACTTACAAAACTGCCCACGGTACCAATACGATAACTATAAGGCGCCACGCCGCTTGTGGGGTTAATGGTTATAGATCCCGTAGAAGAACTATTGCAACCGGCATCTATTTTAGTAAAAGTAGAGGTAACTGAAAGTATTGTAAGGTGCAGTGTTTCTGTAGAGTCGCAGCCTGCGGCATTGGTTCCTATGAATGTATAAACACCGGTGGATTTATATTCTGTGCCATGCCATGTGAAGCTATTGCAAATAGTAACAGTGGAGTCGGAGGATGTTGGTTGCTTAACTCTCACCGTCGCTGTACCGGAAGGTAAAGAACTACAACCTCTTGCATTAATAGCTACAACAGAAAAAACACCGCTGCTTTTTACAGTAATACTTTGTGTCGTATCTCCATTACTCCATAAATAAGTAACGGATGGGGAACTGGTTAGCAATACGCTGTCTCCCTGGCAAAAAGTTAGAGGTCTGTTTGCACTCATGAATGGTGTCTGTGGAAGTGCTTTTATTACCCTTACGGTTGTTGCAGTAATTTGTAAAGTATAGCAGGGTGGTAAGTTGACTGTACTGAAACTACCGCTTATACTGCCTGACGTAAGATTTATGATAGTGTAAGTTCCGACGGGTGCATTGCCTGTTTCGGTTACAGTAAGTGCGCCTGCAAGTGTCAGACTACCTGCTCTTGCCAATTGGTCGTGCCCTGTGCCTATACCGCTGCCGTCTTTTATTTCTATTTGTAAATTACTGTTAGCGGAGAGTGGTTGTGAACCATTAATAGTGAGCAAACCTGGTGAAGTACCGGGTGTAATGATTCCCTTGCTATTTAAAAGGGAGCAATTGAGTGTTCCTAAACCTCCTATTGAACCTGTATTCAATAATGTTATCGGAATGGTAGTAGTACCTGTTCCATTTAATTTTTTAAAAGAACCTGCATTATTAAAGTCAGCATGTCCGCCCGAAAATAAAAAGTTATTATTACCACTTGCAGCAAAACTTCCGGATGCGTCATTGTTTAGCGTTGCATCTTGAAAATTAAAGTCGCCATCTTGCCAATTAAAAAGCCCCCTATTGGTAAGTACACCATTGGAAACAATAGTCGCTATCCCATTGGTTGATTTGGTAGAAACAGCATTGGTATCTAAAATAAGATTTGAACTTAATGTTCCTTTCTGCCAATTTAAACCTCCTGTAACTATCAGTGTTCCCGGTGTCCCATTTACGTTTTTTATAGTGCCATCCCTGAAAAGGATATTGGTAGCAGTAGCAGTAATTGCCCCGGGTGCAAGAGATAACTCACCACTGGCTAATTCAAAATGACCTGCACCTGTAAAGTTACTACCTGTGTTGAGTCTAAATGCACCTGCTATGCAATTTGTTGAAAAAGTTTTGCCTGCATCTATATTGATGTTACCGGCATTAGCAAATGGCCCGGTAAAATATAAAGTGCCATCTGCAACGTGAATAGTACCGGTATTTGTACCACCAATGGGAATAGTGGTTGTGTCCATTCCTGTTACTTTTGTAAAAGTACCTGTGTTGTTAAAAGCTGCAAACCCAGCCGAAAATAAAAATTTATTATTGCCGGTTGCAGTAAAACTTCCGGTGGCGTCATTGTTTAGTGTTGCATTCTGGAAATTAAAGTCGCCATCTTGCCAATTAAAAATCCCCTTATTGGTAAATACACCATTGGAAACAATAGTTGCCATCCCATTGGTTGATTTAGTAGAAACAGCATTTGTATCTAAAATGAGATTGGAACTCAAAGTGCCTGTCTCCCAATTTAAACCATTCTTTACAATCAATGTTCCTGCAGGGTCGCCTATGGTGCCACCACTAAATAGTATATTAGTGGCAGTAGCCGGGGTGGCGGCAGGTGCATTGACAGAAACAGTACCACCTACTATTTGAAAATTACCGCCACCTGTAAAGTTGCTGCCCGTATTGAGACGAAAAAAAGGAGGCGTTGAGCAGTTTACCGAAAATGTTTTACCTGCATCTATATTGATATTTCCTGAATTAATAAAAGGTCCTTTAAAATTCAGGACGCCTTCTTCTACATGAATGATACCGGTATTTGTACCACCTATGGAATCGGTGGTAGTACCTGTGCCGGTTGTTTTTGTAAATGTTCCTGCATTATTAAAGTCAGCATATCCACCCGAAAATAAAAAGTTATTATTACCGCTTGCAGTAAAACTTCCGGTCACGTTATTGTTCAAGGTGGCATTCTGGAAATCAAAATCGCCATCTGACCAGTTAAATGTGCCGTTGTTGGTTAAAACTCCGTCCACAATTTTTGCTCTGCCACTCGTTGATTTAATTAAAACAGCATTGGTATCTAAAATGAGATTTGAACTTAATGTTCCTTTCTGCCAATTTAAACCGCCTGTAACTATCAGTGTTCCCGGTGAATTCCCATTTACGTTTTTTATAGTGCCATCCCTGAAAAGGAAATTGGTAGCAGTAGCAGTAGTTGCCCCGGGTGCAAGAGATAACTCACCACTGGCTAATTCAAAATGACCTGCACCTGTAAAGTTACTACCTGTGTTGAGTCTAAATGCTCCTGCTATGCAATTTGTTGAAAAAGTTTTGCCTGCATCTATATTGATGTTACCGGCATTTGCGTAATCTGTTGTTGCGTGGATTATGCCTTCGGTTACATTTATAGTACCTGTATTTGTACCCCCGACTGCAAGGCGAGTTGTACCCGTTCCTATGGACTTGCTAAAAAATCCTGAATTATTAAATGCAGTAAAACCGCCAACACCTAACAGACCATTGTTGCCCAAAGCGGTAATTGTTCCCGTATTATTAAACGTTGCATCCTGAAATTGAATGTCTCCATCTGTCCAGCTGAAAGTGCCGTTATTGATAAAAACTCCATTTACAATAGCTGCAATGCCACTTGTTGACTTGCCGGAATTTGACCCTGTTTGTAAAGATATGGTTGAACGCAATGTACCTGCTTGCCAATCCATCGTTCCGTTCACACTCATGGTACCTCCACCATTCAATAATCCACTGATAAAATTATAAGTACCGTTTACCGCTATATCCTCTCCGGGGCCATCTGCTATAGAAAGCGTTGATGAAACCTGTGAAAGCGTTCCCCCAGATTCCACAACAGTTTCATCGGTTGTAACACTACTGTTTATGATAACTGTATGCCCGCTCTTAATGGTGATTGTTCCATTTGTGTTGTCTGGTGGAGTTGGTGCCGTTACGAATACTGTTCCATTGAAACGTACCCACGTTGAGGCATTACTCCAGTTGCCTGATGAAGCACTTCGGTATTCACCCAATGATGGCGTGGGTCCGCAATCATTGTCTATAAGTCCATCACAGTTATCATCTATGCCGTTGCAAAGTTCAAATGTATTAGGATGAATGGCTGCGTTCGCATCGTTGCAGTCCAGGCTATTTGCAACGTAGCCGCTTGGTGCCGATGCTCCGGTAAACGTTACAGCCGGATTTCCGTAGGTGTCGCCATCTGCGTCTTCGTAGAAGGTCGATATCACTTGCGCAGTGGAAAGTACAGCAAACAAACCAGAAATGTCTGCACTATTAGCACCTGCACCGCCGCCACAGCCCACCGTACTATTAAAACCCCCTCCGATACTTCCTCCTCCTCCTCCCCCGTTATCACCAGAAATTCCCTTTCCGCTACCACCTGTGGCACCACCATCACCTCCTAAAAAGTCGCCTCCCGGCGCATCGCTTCCCGTATTGTATTGACCTCCTGTACCACCGTTTCCCTTTATAAGAATCCCTCCTACCGAAACCGTAGTCATAGTACCGGCAGAACCATTCGTTGCATTTATCCCGCCAGCACCGCCGACACCCACGCTGCAAGCAATTAAGTCACCCGTTGTTACTGCCTGCGTGGTATAAGCTACACCTCCTGCCCCGCCACCACCGCCACTTGTGCCATCACTGTTTATAGAGCCAGCGCCGCCACCGCCTGCACCAATAGCCCATACCTTTACAGATGTTACCCCAGCGACAATAGTAATGTTTCCACTTGAACTATACAGATTTGCAGAAAGCAATACATCTGATGCATCGAAGAATGCAACGACTATGGCCCCATCTCCGCCCTTGCCTCCACTTTGATTAGGAGTGTTGTAGCCTGCGGCACCACCTCCTCCGCCGCCATATAACCCTTTACCGCCATTACCACCATAATATCCAGCTCCGCCACCGCCACAGCCGACACCAGTAGCATCACCCCCATTCATACTGCCGGGGTTACTATTGCTACAATTGCTGCCGCTACCACCGGAAACAAAGGGAATTTGAGCTTCTGTCTGAAACAAGTTCAGCATTAGAATGAGGGAGAGTAGTAACATCTTTTTCATAACAGTTAGTTTATTGAGTTTTCAATAAGAAAGCATGCTGGTTTTAAGTGATACATTCAAGAAAGAAATTGCATTTAGTTTTAGTTGTGTCAAACAGCCTTGCCAGCAGTAACCTTTCCGCTGACTTTAAAAATTTAATTGTTTTTTATCTCTGTTTATTATTATACAAAAGTGGACAATAAAAGCCTGTTTATCTATACCTGAAAATCGGTAATTTTAATTATTAAAAAATACCTTAATTCAGGTAGAAAATATATAAATTGCATTGTAATGTTTTATATGTAGTTACTTTCCCCCCAAATAGTCTTTAGCAAAACTTATCTTAAACGAGGCACGAAAAATTGAATGTCATTATGTCTGCTATATGAAAATTAAAAAATTTGTTAGCCGGGGATGGTCCATAATTTTTATATTAAACCTGCTTTGTCGTCCTTCAGTCTTATGCCAGGATAACAGGGTAGTGGCTAATAACGTAGCGGTTGGTGGTGCAATAGGTGCAGCTGATAGCTCGTTACAGAAGCTAAACGATCTCTATCATTTTTTTTATAACAAAGGCTTGTACGACTCTTCATTAAAATATGCACAACAATGTCTTAACATCGGGAAAAAATTAAATAGCAGGAAAGCTATTGCCACAGGGTGGTATTGTTTAGGTCTTGTTTACACCAATCTTACTTTGTACGATAGTGCACGGTTTTACCTTCGACAGACAGCGATTGAAGCACAACAAACTAAGGACTCCGTTCTGTTGGCGAAAAGCTATATAGCTTATTCCATGCTATACAGATATCAATCTGATTACCCTAAGGCATTTGCGTATGCAATGAAAAGTGCAGAAATAGCAGAAAAATCACTTAACCCCGATGTAAGAAATTTATTAGCAAAAATATACACCAACCTGGGAACGGCATTAATTGGCGAAAACCAATTAGAGAAAGGAATTGCATACGAAAAGAAAGCCCTTGGTTTTAAAAATTATCCTGATGAAAAAAGGTACCGTATTTTACTGTATCTGGACATTGCAGATACATACTTGAAAATGAGTAAGCCCTTGTTAGCAAAACCCTATTTGGATTCAGCACTGGCACTCAATAAAAACTTTGACAACAACATTTTTAAAATGCTGGCTTCTGTCTCCGAAGCAAATTATTTTGAAGCAGTTGGGGATTTTGAACAATCACTAAAAGCCTCTTTAATATCCTATAAATATACTGGTACCAATAATTATTTAAAAGCAGAAGCAAGTGAAAACATTGCGAGAATCTATTTCAAACAAAAAAAGTACACCCAGGCATTTGAATACGCAAACATTGGAAATGAACTTTCTTTACAATTAAAACATTTTAAGGTAGCAGCGGGAACTTTCAACCTGATGAAAGATATATCTGTGGTTAATGGGGATTATAAGGCCGCACTAAAGTATGCAGAGCTGAACAAGAAATATGCGGATAGTGCAACAAATGAGGTTTCTCAACAAACCTCACTTTCTTTGGAAGCCAGGTATGAAACTAAAAAAAAGGAAATAGAAATTGCTGATTTAAGAATAAAAAATGCCGAAAAAGAATTACAGGCCATCAAACGAACCCAGTTTATACTCATCGCTGGCACAAGCGCCGCTGGTATAATAGTGCTACTCGGATTTTTGTATTACAACAGCAACAACAAAAAGATAATTGCACAAAAGGAACAGGGCCTGCAAAAAGTACACATTCAATTTTTAGAGGGTCAACAGCAGGTTATTTCTTTGCAAAGTATGGTGAACGGGCAGGAGGCTGAAAGAACACGTATAGCTAAGGATTTGCATGACGGCCTGGGGGGCTTGTTCAGCACCATTAAAATGTATTTCAATACGCTAAAGCATGATGAGCCGGTATTGCAAAACCATGACTTATTTTCCAAAAGTTATGCGCTGATAGATACCGCCTCTGTAGAAGTACGCCGTATTGCACACAACATGATGCCAGAAACGTTGGTGAAACTTGGTCTTATACATGCTGTGCAGGATTTGTGCAGCAATGTAAGCGCTGGTAAAGTTTTAATGGTGACATTACAGTCTTACGGCATAGAGCAGCGATTCAGCCAATCTGTTGAGATAATGCTGTACAGAATCATACAGGAATTAATAAATAATATCATAAAACATGCAAAGGCTACAGAAGCTATTGTACAGTTTAACCGTACTGAAGAAAGGCTTAGTGTTACAGTAGAAGACAATGGGTGTGGCTTTAAATTGCACGATGCGAATAACAAAAACCATATAGGATTAGAAACCATAAAAAGTCGGATTAATTACTTGAATGGCAATATGAGTATTGATTCACAACAAGGAATCGGCACAACCATAATGATGGAATTTTTAATAACCAAAGAAACATAATTATATTATTTAAGGTTTCAATATTACTTGTATAATGATAAATTTATTAATAATAGATGACCATCCATTAGTGGCTGGAGGTATCGAAATGATGATAAGGGGAGTAGAAAATATTGCTATTAAGGGAATTGCAAAAAACGGAGCAGATGCACTATCATTTTTAGAAAAAATTAAACCCGAAATTATACTGCTTGATATTAACCTTCCGGATACAGATGGTTTGCAACTATGCAAAAAAATAAGGGTTACCAATTTGTATAGCAAAATAATTGCACTAACCTCTGCAAATGATGCATCGATCATTATACAATTGTTGCAAACGGGTGCAAACGGCTATTTACTAAAAAATATGGACCAATACGAACTAATAGAAGCAATAGACAAGGTAATGCAAGGAGATATCTATTTATCCAAAAGTGCCAATCAAAAAGTGCAGGAATACTATTCATCTGTCTCTACAAATCCTCTTGACACTTTGCCTACACTGACAAGGAGAGAAAAGGAAGTGCTGCGGTTGTTAGCAGATGGCATGAATGGTCCTCAAATTAGTGAGAAACTTTTTCTTAGTCATTTCACCATAGAAACCCATAGAAAACACATCATGCAGAAATTAAATGCGAACTCTACCCAACAATTGCTAAAAACAGCGAGGGATAATAAGTTGATCTAAGGGATTGGTAGGTGGACTTTAGGCCAGTAGTGCTCCCTCTACAAATGTTTTTAGGTATGCTCTTCCCGCTACTTGCTGATGATATTGGGTTGCGACGCTAATGTCTGAAAGTAGCCTTATTCGATGCCACGGCAAAATACCAATAAAAAAGCAGCAACCTTCCGGTTGCTGCCTTATAAATTGAGCTATTGAGCCATTTTTAAATTGAGTTATTCCTCCTCATCAAAATTCATTGCTTCACGTGCTGTAGTCAGTAATTCATATTCTTCTTTACTACCTACAATCATGTTCTCAAATTCTCTTAATCCTGTTCCCGCAGGTATAGCATGACCTGTAATAACATTTTCTTTCAATCCCAGCATGTCATCGGTTTTGCCCATGATAGCTGCAGAACTCAACACTTTGGTTGTTTCCTGGAATGAAGCGGCAGATATCCAGCTTTGAACCCCAAGTGATGCCTTGGTAATACCAAGTAGCAAAGGTGATGAAGTAGCAGATGAAGCATCTCTAAACTCAATGAGTTTTCTATCGCTTCTGCGTAAGATTGAATTTTCTTCTCTTAATTCTCTTAAGCTTACTATCTGACCTGCTTTTAATTTGGTGCTTTCGCCTGAATCTACAACAACCTTTTTATCAAAGATGTAATCGTTTTCATCATTAAATTCAATACGATCAACCGTATCGCCTTCAAGGAATCTTGTATCTCCCGGATCCTGAATTTCAACTTTCTTCATCATTTGGCGTACAATTACTTCAATGTGTTTATCATTGATACGTACACCCTGCAAACGATATACTTCCTGAATTTCATTTACTACATATTCCTGTACAGCAAATGGCCCTTTGATTGCCAAAATATCAGCAGGTGCAGTAGAACCATCAGACAATGCGGTACCGGCTTTTACAAAGTCACCATCTTGTGCCAAAATCTGACGAGTCAATGGAACAAGGTATTTTTTCACAACACCATCTCTTGCTTCTACAATTATTTCCCTGTTTCCTCGCTTAATGTTACCAAAGCTAACAACACCATCAATTTCAGAAACTACAGCAGGATTGCTTGGGTTTCTTGCTTCGAACAATTCTGTAACTCTTGGTAGACCTCCGGTGATATCTCTTAGTTTACCTAACACCCTTGGAATCTTAACCAACACCTGTCCGGGTTTAACCTCTTCTCCTTCTTCAAGAACAAGATGGCTACCTACAGGCAGGTTATACATTTTGGTATCCTTTACTCCTTCTACAATTAGACCCGGAATCTTTGTTTTATCTTTTGTTTCTATAACAACTTTCTCACGGTGACCGGTTTGTTCATCAGCTTCCTCACGGAAAGTAACACCGTCTATAATGTGTTCAAATTTAATAGAACCTGCTATCTCTGCAACAATTACATTGTTAAATGGATCCCATGAGCAAATCGCTTCGCCTTTGGTTACTTTCTGCCCATCTTTTACAAGTAGTGTAGCACCATAAGGTACATTGCTTGTAATCAAGAGACGATCATTTTTAACATCCATTATCCTAACCTCACCTGTACGTCCTATTACTATTCTAATTTTACCGCCTTCGTTGTTCAGCGCATCTACTGTTCTTAATCCATCAAACTGAATTGTACCATCAAATTTAGCATTCAATGTACTTTCTACTGACGCAGAACCTGCCACACCACCCACGTGGAATGTACGTAGTGTCAACTGTGTACCCGGCTCACCAATTGATTGGGCAGCGATAATACCAACAGCATCACCTCTTTGAGCAGTGTACCCTGTAGCAAGGTTTTTTCCATAGCACCTTACACAAACACCTCTCTTGCTTTCGCAGGTTAACACAGAACGTATTTCAACAGCTTCAATACCTGCATCATCTATATGTTTTGCTATATCCTCATCAATTTGCTGACCTGCTTCTACAAGCAACTCATCTGTAATTGGATTAAGTACATTATGCAATGATGTACGTCCTAATATCCTGTCAAACAATGGTTCAACTATATCTTCATTGTCTTTTAAAGCACTTGTAAGCGTACCACGCAATGTTCCACAATCTTCTTCAGTTATTACAACATCCTGTGCAACGTCCACCAAACGACGGGTCAGGTAACCTGCATCCGCTGTTTTCAAGGCCGTATCTGCAAGACCTTTACGGGCACCGTGGGTAGAGATAAAATAATCCAATACATTCAATCCGCCTTTAAAGTTGGAAAGGATTGGATTTTCAATGATCTCATTTCCGGAGCTACCACTCTTACGAGGTTTAGCCATCAGACCTCTTATACCGGCTAACTGCTTAACCTGCTGCTTACTACCACGGGCTCCTGAATCAAGCATCATATAAACAGAGTTGAAACCCTGTTTGTCACTTGCCATTTCACGGATCAATGTTTCAGTAATACGGGTATCCACACGGCTCCATATATCAATGATACCGTTGTATCGCTCATTGTTTGTAATAAGACCCATGTTGTAATTATCCCAAACCTCATCAACTTCAACTTTTGCATTTGCAAGAAGTTGTTCTTTAATATCCGGAATAATCAGATCATTGATGTTGAACGACAACCCTCCTTTGAATGCCATACGGAATCCAAGTGTTTTGATGTCATCCAGGAACTTAGCCGTTTTAGGAACGTTTGTTATTTTGATGATGTCACCAATAATTTCCCTAAGGCTTTTCTTGGTAAGTAATGCATTAATATATCCTACTTCTTTAGGAACAAACTGATTGAACATTACACGACCAACTGTAGTTTCAATTATCTTCTGAGAAAGTTCTCCTTTTGCTCCTCTGACAACAGTTCTTACTTTGATGAAAGCATGAAGATCAAGTTGCTTTTCATTGTAAGCGATTGTAACCTCTTCCATGCTGTAAAAAGTCTTTCCTTCTCCTTTTACTACACTTCCTTCAATACTTCTTCTACCCTTGGTAATATAGTATAGCCCCAATACCATGTCCTGTGAAGGGAGGGTAATAGGTGTACCATTTTGCGGGTTAAGAATGTTATGTGAAGACAACATCAACAACTGCGCTTCCAATATAGCGGCATGGCTAAGTGGAACGTGTACCGCCATTTGGTCACCATCAAAGTCAGCGTTGAATGAGGTGGTTACCAATGGGTGCAACTGTATCGCCTTTCCTTCAATCAATCTTGGCTGAAAAGCCTGAATTGACAAACGGTGAAGCGTAGGGGCCCTGTTCAACATGATTGGGTGTCCCTTCAATATATTTTCAAGAATATCCCAAATAACCGCTTCTTTTTTATCAACCAATTTCTTAGCAGACTTAACGGTTTTTACAATACCTCGTTCTATTAATTTACGAATTATAAATGGTTTGAAAAGCTCTGCAGCCATGTCTTTTGGAAGACCGCACTCATGCATTTTCATTTCAGGTCCTACTACAATAACAGAACGGCCGGAGTAGTCAACCCTTTTACCCAATAGGTTCTGACGGAAACGTCCTTGCTTACCTTTCAAAACATCAGAAAGTGATTTCAAAGCACGTCCACCTTCAGCTTTAACAGCGTTTGATTTTCTGGAGTTATCAAATAAACTGTCAATTGCTTCCTGCAACATCCTTTTTTCGTTACGAAGAATCACCTCCGGCGCTTTAATCTCCAACAACCTCTTTAAACGATTGTTACGGATAATTACACGACGATAAAGATCATTCAAATCCGAAGATGCAAAACGTCCACCATCTAAAGGAACCAATGGACGCAGTTCAGGTGGTATTACAGGAATATACTGCATCACCATCCATTCCGGACGGTTTACAATACGTGTATTAGCATCGCGGAAGCTTTCTACCACACTCAAACGCTTTAAGGCATCGGCCTTACGTTGTTGTGAAGTTTCATTTGCTGCAGCGTTTCTTAAATCAAAAGAAAGTTGATCCAATTCTATTCTTTGCAACAAATCATGGACTGCTTCTGCACCCATTTTGGCAATAAATTTATTAGGATCGTCATCAGATAACATTTGGTTATCTCTCGGTAAAGCATCCAGGATATCAAGATATTCTTCTTCGGTTAGTAAATCACCGAAGTTTTGTCCTTTATCTGCACGGATACCTGATTGTATTACAACAAATCTTTCGTAGTAAACAATGGTTTCAAGTTTTTTACTGCTCATTCCAAGCAAGTAGCCAATCTTGTTAGGCAACGATTTGAAATACCAGATATGTACTACAGGCACCACCAATTTGATGTGTCCCATTCTTTCGCGACGTACTTTTTTCTCTGTTACCTCAACCCCGCAACGGTCGCAAACTATACCCTTGTAACGGATACGTTTGTACTTGCCACAGGCACATTCATAATCTTTTACCGGGCCGAAAATTCTCTCGCAAAACAAACCATCTCTTTCAGGTTTGTAAGTACGGTAGTTAATAGTTTCAGGCTTCAAAACTTCTCCAAAGCTCTTTTCAAGAATACTGTCAGGAGAAGCCAGACCAATTGTAATTTTTGAAAACGTTGGTCTTGGACGATTATCTCTTTTATTAATTGCCATATATCGTAATTCCGATTTTTAAAAATTTTGTTACCAGCATTGTAATGAATCCAACATCGTTCTATAATACAAACACCATAAAAGGCTTTGTATTTTCAAAAAAATAAAGGTCACTTGTTGATGTCCGTTATCCTTTACCAAAAAAACGACTGCTAAAACTCAATTGCTGAAAAGAACTAAATTGAACTTGAGGTCACAAATTGTGACCTCAAATTTCAATACCTATATTTTAACTTTCAAATCTTAAATCCAATCCCAAACCTCTTAATTCATGTACTAATACATTGAATGATTCAGGGATACCTGCACGTGGAATATTTTCACCTTTTACAATAGCTTCATAGGTTTTTGCACGTCCAATGATATCATCAGATTTGAGTGTAAGCAATTCCTGCAAAATGTTTGAGGCTCCGTAAGCTTCTAATGCCCACACCTCCATTTCACCAAAACGCTGTCCACCAAACTGTGCTTTACCACCCAAAGGCTGTTGTGTAATCAAACTGTATGGTCCAATACTTCTTGCGTGCATCTTATCATCCACCATGTGATGCAGTTTGATGATGTATATAATACCTACGGTAGTTTTTTGTTCAAAGCGTTCGCCTGTTTCACCATCATACAAGTAAGTATGACCAAACAATGGTAAACCTGCTTTTTCTACGTTTTCAGCAATTTCCTCAACTGTTGCACCATCAAAAATTGGTGTAGCAAACCTCACTCCCAACTTCTCACCTGCCCAGCCAAGCACAGTTTCATAAATCTGTCCCAGATTCATACGACTTGGTACACCCAATGGATTAAGAACAATATCAACGGGAGTTCCATCTTCAAGGAATGGCATATCCTCGGCACGTACTATTTTGGCAACAATACCCTTGTTTCCGTGACGACCCGCCATTTTATCACCCACTTTAAGCTTACGCTTAACAGCCATATAAACTTTTGCAAGTTTCAAAACGCCTGCAGGTAATTCATCTCCTATAGAAATGTTGAACTTCTCTCTCTTATAGCGACCAAGTTCTTCGTTGTACTTAATGTTGTAATTGTGCAACAACGTATTGATCTGATCATCAGTTTTTGCTTCTCCTGTCCAACCCAGTGGATTTACATTCTGATAATCAATCTGGCTAAGATTCTTTTGATTGAACTTAGAACCTTTACCTATCAATACTTCACCAAAATTGTTGCTTACACTTGCAGATGGCTTATCTTTCAATAATGCCTGCAGTTTTTCCAACAAAACTTCCATAATATCTTCCACGTTCTTTTCGTGTACCTTCTCAATTTTCTCAAGAATAGCCTTTTCACGAACTTTAGTGTTTTTATCTTTCTTGGCTCTTTGGAAAAGCTTTTTATCTATCACAACACCTTCTGTTCCGCTTGATGCTTTTAATGAAGCATCCTTTGCATCACCTGCCTTATCACCAAAGATGGCTCTAAGTAGCTTTTCTTCAGGAGTTGGATCAGATTCACCTTTTGGAGTTATTTTACCAATGATGATATCACCTTCCTTAATTTGAGCACCAATTCTAATAATACCATGCTCATCAAGATCTTTGGTTGCATCTTCTGATACATTTGGAATATCGGGAGTCAATTCCTCTTCTCCCAATTTAGTATCACGAACTTCCAATTCAAATTCTTCAATGTGAACAGAAGTGAACCAATCTTCACGTACAACCTTTTCGTTGATAACGATAGCATCCTCAAAGTTGTACCCTTTCCATGGCATGAATGCCACTTTCAGGTTTCTTCCAAGTGCCAATTCGCCATCACGTGTTGCATAACCTTCTGTAAGGAAGTCGCCCTCTTTTACAATTTGTCCTTTCTTTACAGAAGGACGAAGGTTGATACATGTAGCCTGGTTAGTTTTTACAAACTTGGTGAGTTTATAAATAATCATGTCTTCTTCAAAAGAAACAAGCTTTTGTTGTTCATTTCTTTTGTATCTGACATGTATTTCTTTAGCATCAACAAATTCTACAACACCATCTCCTTCTGCATGAATCTGAATCCTTGCATCACGGGCAGCTTTACCTTCCAAACCTGTACCTACAATAGGCACTTCAGGACGGATAAGCGGTACAGCCTGACGTTGCATGTTTGATCCCATCAGGGCACGGTTAGCATCATCATGCTCAAGGAAAGGAATAAGGGAAGCACTCAAACCAACAATCTGATTTGGTGCAACATCCATGTATTCTACCTCTTCTTTGTCAAGAATAGGGAAGTCACCTGTTTGACGACTAACAACCCTGTCCTCGGCAAATTCACTTTTATCATTTAATGGAGAACTTGCCTGTGCAATTTTCTTCAAATCTTCTTCTTCTGCACTTAAGAAAGTCAAAGTCTTCATATCCACTTTACCATCTTTAACTTTGTGGTAAGGCGTTTCTATGAATCCCATTGGGTTAATCTTTGCATGTACACAAAGCGTTGAAATCAAACCAATGTTTGGACCTTCAGGAGTTTCAATGGTACACAAACGACCATAATGGCTATAGTGTACGTCACGCACCTCAAAACCTGCTCTCTCTCTGCTCAAACCGCCGGGCCCAAGGGCAGAAATACGACGTTTGTGTGTAATTTCTGAAAGAGGATTTGTTTGGTCAAGAAACTGGGACAACTGTGAAGTACCAAAGAAGGAGTTGATAACAGAAGACAATGTTCTTGCATTAATCAAATCAACCGGGGTAAATACTTCATTGTCTCTTACGTTCATTCTTTCACGAATGGTACGAGCCATACGTGCAAGTCCAACTCCAAATTGAGCATACAATTGCTCACCCACCGTACGTACACGACGATTGCTTAGGTGATCAATATCATCTATTTCAGCCTTGCTGTTAGTAAGACGAACAAGGTATTTGATTATTTCAATAATATCTTCCTTGGTAAGTACTTTCTTTTCAATTGGGAAGGTTAGACCAAGTTTGCGATTGATTTTATAACGCCCTACTTCTCCAAGGTCATAACGTTTGTCGCTGAAGAATAATTTATCAATAATACCTCTTGCAGTTTCATTATCGGGGGCATCTGCACCACGCAATTGGCGATAGATGTGCTGCACAGCCTCCAATTCACTGTTCGAAGTATCTTTATTAAGGGTGTTGTAAATGATTGAGTAATCACCGCTTACTTCTTCTTTTTGAATAAATACGCTTTTTACATCCATCTCACTGATGGTTTCAATTGCGCTTTCATCAAGAATGGTATCACGTTCCATTACCACTTCATTTCTTTCGATAGAAACCACCTCGCCGGTGTCCTCATCTACAAAATCTTCTACCCACGTACGAAGTACACGGGCTGCTAATTTCTTTCCAAGAAATTTATCCAATTGTTTCTTTTCAGCTTTAACTTCATCGGCCATGCCAAAAAGCTCCAATATATCTTTATCAGTTTCAAAACCAATAGAACGCAAAAGCGTAGTTACCGGAAATTTCTTCTTACGGTCAATGTATGCGTACATGACATTGTTGATGTCCGTAGCAAATTCCATCCATGCACCTTTGAAAGGGATAACACGGGCAGAATAAATTTTAGTACCGTTGGGGTGAACTGACTGACCAAAAAATACACCAGGTGATCGGTGAAGCTGGCTAACCACTACCCTTTCAGCACCATTAACTACAAAAGTACCACGTGGGGTCATGTAGGGGATGTTTCCAAGAAATACATCCTGAACAATGGTTTGGAAGTCAATATGCTCTTCGTCGTTACAACTAAGCCTTAGCTTTGCTTTTAACGGCACGGCATAAGTCAATCCACGTTCCATACACTCATCTATAGAGTAACGGGGAGGATCAATAAAGTAATCAAGAAACTCCAAAACGAAAATGTTTCTGGTATCGGTGATAGGAAAATTTTCCTTAAACACACGGAATAAACCCTCTACATTTCTTTTGTCTGGTGTGGTTTCTAACTGAAAAAAGTCACTGAAAGATTCTAACTGAATGTCGAGTAAGTCAGGAGTTTCAGACAAATTCTTGATTTTACCGAAACTGATCCTGCTCTGAACTTTTGTTGAAGACATATTTTTGTTTAACCGGTTTTATCAAAATAAAGGCTAAAGCTCTATAATTCTAATACTGAATTATGGCATCCGGACAGTATGGCCATGTATCCGTGAATGCTAATAGCTAATTAACCTAAAATTTAAAAGGAATGCAAAGGTAAAACAATGTAAGTTATGAGCAAAAACAATTTTTGTACCAAAAAAGTTAATTTGAACTAAATCAGGAAAAGGATATGAGTCTTTTACCAAAAATATACAAAATATAAATAATGCAACGGCTTTACTCCCACTTGCATTCGCTTTCGATAATTGAATTTTCATTTGCTTCATTCCTTTTTTATTAGGTCTATCTTTACAAAAAATTAAAATGATTCTTATTATTATCGGATTAATTGCATTTATAGCTGCCGGATCGCTAAGGAAAATGCAAAACCCAATGCCTTCATACGCCAACCCAATTAAAATTTTTTCTATTGTGTTAATGGGTCTAGGTATTTTCACCTCTTGTCTTGTACAGATAGACGCCGGTCAAATTGGCGTTCAAACACTTTTTGGAAAAGTAGATAACAATGTTTTGGGTAGTGGGTTACACATCATAAATCCTTTTGTGGATGTAAAAACCATAGATGTGCGTACCCAAAACTACACCATGAGTGGTGTGCATGACGAAGGTGACAAAAATGGAGATGATGCTATAAGAGTTCTAACCTCTGATGGATTGGAGGTAATCATAGATTTAACTGTGCTGTACCGTGTGCAAGGTAGTAGCGCCCCAAAACTGGTAAGAGAGACCGGATTGGATTTCAGGGATAAAATTGTTAGACCTATAACAAGAACCAAAATACGAGACAATGCAGTGTATTATACTGCTATAGATTTATATAGTGTAAAAAGAGACGAGTTTCAAACCCGTATCTATAAAGACATTGAGAATAATTTCAAAATGCGTGGACTGGAATTAGAGCAATTACTTGTACGAAATATCACACTCCCCAACAAGGTAAAAGCTGCTATTGAAGAAAAAATAAATGCTGAACAGGATGCCCAAAAAATGTTTTTCGTTTTACAAAAAGAAAAGCAGGAAGCTGAACGTAAACGAGTAGAAGCACAGGGTATAGCTGACTATCAACGAATCATTAATACCGGACTTACCGACAATCAGTTGCAATATGAACAAATAAAGGCTTTGAAAGAAATTGCTACCTCACAAAATAGTAAAGTGATTATAATGGGTAATAGCAAAACACCGGTGATACTTGGGAAAGATTAATTGCTTTATGAAGAAGAATGAATCAGCTTAATGGATTTTTTTTCTTTGACAAAGAAACTTACAAGTGCAATTTCTACTACTATTTTGGAGTATATAAAAAAGGCTGCAAAGAATAATTGCAGCCTTTTTTATTTTATCATAAATAATTTAAGGTAGTTCAACCGAAAAATAACCTTCAGTTAATCGAGCAGAATCTGATGGTGCTGATGCATTTTTTCCAACAAAACTAAAATTGCCTCTTACCCGCTTGCTAGTTGCATTGTTTTCAAGAATCTGCAAAGAGCCTGTACCCATAGAAGCCTGATAAATAGTGCTGGAATTGAAAGTATAAACTCCAAAACGAGTAAGTTGATCAAAGTTGTAATTTCCAGGTTTAATTGTATCAGTAAATGTTATTGCGACCGATTGTTTACCTAAGGAATCCGCAGCATTTATAGAAACAGCTCCAACACCATTTAATGGTACTATACTAAAAGCATTAAATAAGGTGTCATTAATTTTTACATGAAATGAATCCGTTCCCGCAGAAGGTATGATACCCCCAATTTTGGTGTAAGGTACTTTTGTAAAAACTCCGTTAGTAAAACTTCTGCTGGTTGTGTCAGACTTTCTATAAACTTTAAAGCTAAAAGAACCTGAAATTGTTTTATTTACAGTATCAATTGTGGTTATAGAAATTGTACCGATTTTTATATGATTAGTAGTCATACTATCACTGGAATAAAAACTTCCTTTAGAAGGAGATGTACTATCAGAGTATTCTGCTCCATTTGCAAAAAAAGTTGTATCGGTAGTAAATACACTATATACATGAACTCCTGAATCAATAACTCCGAAATTCAATTCTCTACCATTTGTACTGGTAGCACTAATGGAAATAATTGCAGGAGTTCCATTGGTATCAGCTGCTATAAACTGGGCTTTTACATCTTTATTTGCTACCCATCGAACACCATCAATATTGGCTTCTAATTTACCAGTATCAGTAATTACAACAGTTGTATCAAAAGGAAATGAATCAACTTCATCGGTTATTTCTTTTTGACAAGAAACAATTCCCATAATTACTAAAAGAAACAACAAAAAATACTTCATATCTAAAATTAAAACAGTAATAAGTTGAGGCAAATGTAAAATATTACTGCGATTTTATTATTAAAACCTTGTGCAAACTAATTATACAATAATTACAATTGTAATCTGTCTCCAACTGCGCTATTCGTATTTCCTATTAAATTTAAAATATCCATTATATGACATAATTCAATATCTATATAAAGAGACAAGTAATTATGAAATATTAGTTGCTAATAATTCATATTAACGTTATTTTCAAGCAAACCCTATTACATTTGATATTTTAAACCGTTTCAACTCTAATTCTAAAAAGATAATAATGAAATATTGTTTTTTATTAACAATCATACTAGTTGCATCAACTGCTTTATTTGCACAGAGGAATGACGAAAAAGATCACTCATTTAAGCAAGAAAATATTTTTATGGGTGGATCAATAGGACTTGGTGTAGGAAATGGTTCATTTAGTGTAGGTGGGAACCCTGAAATAGGGTATTCAATAGCAAAATGGCTGGATGCAGGCATTATTTTCAACGTTAATTATTATTCATTTACAGCTGAATCTAATCGTGGTGTACGCCAAAGGAGTTTTAACTATGGTGCTGGAATGTTTACAAGGATTTATCCTGTAAATGAATTTTTTTTCACGGTAATTCCTGAATATAATATCATAACATCCAAGTTTAAACGGGTTCAATACGATCAGGACTTACCAACACTCAAACAAGAAGCCCCGAGCCTACTTCTTGGTATTGGTTATGGAACACGGGCAATAGGGGAAAGCGGGTTTTATACTTTAATAGCTTTCGATGCTGGAAATAATGTCAATTCGCCATATATAGGTTCATTAGGCAGCAAGTATCCAATTCTTAGAGCAGGCTTCAATTTTTACCTTGGTGCAAAAAAGAAATAACACTTTCAGCAGTGTCAAAAACTAAAATTCTTTCTTCCCAGTTTTCGTAAAGGAATTTTTGCTGCTGCATATATTTTATATGCTCGATCATATGATTATAGAAGCCGGCAGTATTAAGCAGTATTATTTTTTTGCTATGGATTTTTAAAGTATTCCAGGTAAGCATTTCAAACAATTCATCTAATGTACCATAGCCTCCGGGCAAGATGATAGCGGCATCGCAGAGATCGTACATAATCTTTTTTCTTGAGTGCATATCTGCTACTACCTGAAGGTCAGTTATTCCGGTATGTTGATGCTCCCACCCAATCAGAACTTCAGGAATTATTCCGGTTACATTACCACCTGCCGCCATAGCTGCATTAGCTACCGCACCCATTAATCCCTTGTTACCTCCACCATAAATGAGGATGATGTTATTCTGCCCAAAATACTTCCCCAACTCTACAGCATGCTGTTCAAACAAAGGATTTATACCACTTTGTGAACCACAAAAAACAGCAACAGATTGAAACATCATAAGTTCGAAATTTGAAGCACAATATTACCTCATTATTTTTTCCTACTTTGGCTGCTTTCTTTTAGTAATAAAAAAATCAATTAGTTATAAAATGTCCCCTACCCTCTTATTTACTGTAGTTTTTGGATATTTTTTACTGTTGCTTGCTGTAGCGTGGTATACAAGCCGCAACAGCAACAACGACTCCTTTTTTATAGGAAATCGAAACAGTAATTGGGTTTTAGTGGCTTTTGGTATGATAGGCACATCGCTAAGCGGGGTTACATTTATAAGCGTTCCCGGAACAGTTGGTGTAGGTGGATTTGGATATTTTCAGGTAGTGATAGGTTACTTAATTGGATATTTTGCTGTAGCGTTTGTATTGCTTCCGTTGTATTACCGCATGAATCTGACAAGCATTTATACCTATCTACTCAACCGATTTGGGTTTGTATCTTATAAAACCGGTGCATTATTCTTCATTATATCACGGACCTTAGGCGCTACAGCAAGATTATATCTGGTAATAAATGTACTTCAGATTTTTATCCTTGATGCCATGGGCGTTCCGTTCTGGATGACAACATTGGCAATACTGCTGATGATTATTTTGTACACTTTTAAGGGTGGTGTAAAAACAATTGTGTTTACTGATACTTTACAGACTTCATTTATTATTATAGGGTTGTTGGTTTGCTTGTTTTACATCAAAAACCATTTGCACTTAAATTTCACGGAAGTATTGAATTCATTTTCGCAAAAACACTACTCCAAATTAATTAATACAGATTATAAGAGTGCAGGTTTCTTTTTAAAGTCTTTGTTTGGCGGTGCTTTCATTACAATTGCAATGACGGGACTGGATCAGGAAATGATGCAGAAGAACATTAGCGTACACAACCTGAAAGACTCCCAAAAAAACATGATCAGTTTAAGTTTTCTTCAGGCTATTGTTGTATTAATATTCTTGTTTCTTGGTGGCTTGCTTTATATGTATGCAGATAGCTTAGGTGCTCAAATGATTCCATCAACCGTTAATGCAAAGGCCCAATTGATGCTTGAAAATAAAAACATAATTGGCGACAACCTTTTTCCAGAAATTGTATTACAACATCTGTCTCCACTTATCGGCATTATTTTTATTCTGGGATTAATATCAGCCCTATTTCCAAGTGCTGATGGAGCTTTAACCGCATTGACTTCCTCATTCTGTATAGACATGCTTGGGCTAAAAAGAAATCAATTATGGAATGAACAAAAGCAGAAGACAATCAGGAAAACAGTGCATTTGGTTTTTGCTGCTGTTTTCTTTGTGTGTGTTGTTGTTTTCAAATTGATTGACAACAAATCGATTATTGATATCATCTTAAAACTTGCAGGATATACCTATGGCCCATTGTTAGGCTTATTTGCTTTTGGTATTTTGACAAAAAGGCAAATGAAAGAGAGTTATCTAATTCCCATAATTTGCCTGGTGGCACCGGCAATATGTTATTTTTTAAGTGACAATGCTGCAAAATGGTTTAACGGTTATCAAATAGGTGTTGAGCTACTAATTCTAAATGGATTATTCACTTTTATGGGTTTATTTATGATATCAAAGAAAACGGATTGGAAAGAAACTCTTCAAATGAAAAACATTAGTTCCATGAGATAAAAACATCTATTTTTAATAGCTATAGCTTTTTTTACTTGTTATCATAAACAAATGACTCATTTATTCTTGACCTTTTTAGCAGGATTTTGTGCTACCCTAAATTTGGTTATAGCAGTAATAATGTCCAGCGGCATCGGTTGGTCTAGGGGAAATTGCACAGAACCTTTTGCACCTTTATAGGCAGACAACTCTTTTTCAAAAGCTTTAATGCCTCCTGCACCGGGATAAAAACCAATGTGCTGTTTAAAGCCGCCAAAATGCACAAGGTTTCCATTTAGTTTGAAAGTTGGAATGCCATAACTGATGGCCTCTTCTGCATCGGGAACTACCTTCTTTATTGTTTCTCTGACCTGCTGCAAAAGCTTTTGTACCTCTTTGGGATAACCGGCAATGTATTGGTCTATAGTTGTTGGTGAAGTGGCTGTATTTTGCATAGGTAAATTTATTAAGAAAAATGGAAAACCTTCAATTCCTTCTCCTCAATTTAGCTGGTTGGAAGTGTGGATTTGCTTATCAATTTATTAAGATTGAAACTGAAGTTGAGCAGCAAGATTGGTTTCGCAAGTGTTGTTGGGTGGTGTACATATACGGGTACTTGTTTGTCTATTAAGTATTATTATTAAAAAATCATTTTACCAGTTTTAGGAATTTTGTGCATTGGGGAACATGTAATGCATTATTAATGCACTTTGACCTTTTACTTTATGAGATTGGCTAATTTTGAATATGTCACTTGAAATTATATCTGCTTTGGCGGACAGTTATGCGTCTCAATATACTAGTCCTGAATGTGAACTATTAAAAGAAGTTGCGGGGGAAACTCAAAAAAATCATGCGCAGCCACACATGCTTAGCGGTCATGTACAGGGAAGGTTTCTATCATTCATTAGTAAGCTTCTGCACCCGGAATTCATTCTCGAAATAGGCACATTTACAGGATACAGTGCGTTGTGCCTGGCAGAGGGGTTAAAACAGGACGGACAATTGCATACAATTGAATTAAGAAAGCAGGAAGCAACCGTTGCTCAAAGCTATTTTAACAAAAGCAAAAGGAAGAAAAATATTATTTTGCACACAGGTAACGCAAAAGAAATTTTGCATACCTTGCCGCACCTCTGGGATTTGGTATTTATAGATGCTGACAAAATTGGTTACATAGACTATTACGAAACAGTTTTGCCGCAACTATCTCCCCGGGGACTCATCATTGCCGACAATGTTCTATTTCACGGTCAGGTTTTGGAAAATCCTGTAACCGGAAAAAATGCAAAGGCAATAGATGCATTTAATAACCATATTTTACACGACCCCAGAGTTGAGCATGTTTTGCTTACTGTAAGGGACGGTTTACTTTTAATAAAAAAGAAATAATGATAACATTCCCTAAGCTGAATAAAACGCTGCTTTTCGCAATTTTATTATTATCTGTACAAGCTTTTTCACAATCTGATAAAGTACGTATCGATTCCTATATTTCTCAATATAAAAATCTTGCCATAGCGGAAATGTTTCGTACGGGTGTGCCTGCGAGTATAACATTGGCACAGGGAATACTGGAAACAGCAGGCGGACAAAGTGATCTAGCTGCTGTAGCTAATAATCATTTTGGTATAAAGTGCAAAAATAACTGGACCGGGGAGTCCATGCTGCATAATGATGATGCAAAAAATGAATGTTTTAGAAAATATCCCACTGTAGAAGATTCTTATAAAGATCATTCTGACTTTTTAAAATCACGCCCCAATTATGCTTTTCTTTTTAAACTTGACCCTACGGATTATGAAGGATGGGCAAAAGGGTTAAAAAGATCAGGATATGCAACAAACCCAAATTATGCACAATCACTTATAAAGCTAATTGTTGAAAATAATCTACAACAATATAGTCTTGCAGTGTTGCATAATCAGGATAGTATTGATGAAATGTTGGCTACAAATACATTAAATGCAAATGACAACATCATTTCTGAAAACAATGAAAATAATATTCAGGAGGAAGTTGTGACACCTGCGGTTACAGTTGTTCTACCTATAGCAAAAACGGTAACGAATAAATTTTCTTCAACTCCGGAATATCCTCTAAATAAAATATTTACCATTAATGATGCAAAAGTCATATATGCCAAAGCAGGTACATCTCTACTTGCATTGGCCAATTACTACAATACTGCATTAAAGAAACTAATAGAATACAATGATCTGGATGAGACGGAGATTCTTAGCACAAACCAATTAATTTTTCTTGAGAAAAAATCAAAAAAGGGAATAAAGGAAATACATATTGTTGAGCCAAACGAAACCATGCATGACATTGCGCAAAAAGAAGGTATGCAACTTTCGGTAATAATGGAATACAATAATTTAAAGAAAGGGATGCAACCCGCACTCGGCGAAAGAATTTATCTTAAAAATTCCGCACCTGTTTCGCCTAAATTAGCTAGTGCCTCTGATGTTAAAAATGTGTCTAGTATGTAATTTGGTTTTATCTTGTGTCGCAAACAGAACCCATGTCCAACACCATACAAGTACATGATAAGCAATTCATACCCTACATTTCCTCTGATGAAATTGTTGAAAAGGTAAAAATTTTAGCCGAAGAATTAAATAAAGAGTATAGAGATAAAAGACCCCTTTTTATCTCTATACTCAATGGTTCATTTATGTTTTCAGCTGATCTTTTTAAATATCTTACAATAGAAGCTGAAATCTGCTTTATTAAACTAGCTTCTTATAAAGGAACAAAAAGTAGCGGACAGGTTATTACAGCAATAGGATTAGATACAGACCTAACCAACCGTCATGTTATTATTCTTGAAGATATTATAGATACTGGCAAAACGCTTACCCAATTTCTGCCGCAGGTTTATAATCAACAACCCTTGTCTGTAAAAATTGCAGTTTTGCTTCATAAACCCGAAGCATCAATTTATCCCGTTCCTGTTGATTACAAGTGTTTTACAATACCTAAAAAATTTGTACTAGGCTACGGTTTAGATTACGACGGACTGGGGCGAAACCTATCCCAATTATACGAACTAAAGGAAGATTAACGTTGTAACTGGTAAATAGTGTTCGTGAAAACAATATCTATAATAACATTTCCCATAAAAGCAATGCTATCAAGGATTATCCTATTAATCCTTGTTGGAGGTATATCAACCTCTTATTCACAATATTATTTACGTGGTCAATTAAAAGATGAGCAGGGCAATGGTTTAAATGATGTAAGAATTGCACTTTTTTCAAAAGGTAATTACCCATTTTTTACAGGTACGAATGGGGTTTTTGGCCTTCCTTCAAGTTTAAAAGTTGATACAATTACATTTATGAAAGAGGGTTATGACACCCTCAAAACTCCTGTGATAACTTCGCAATATGGAAATTTTATACTAAAGCCGGGAAAGAAGAGGAGTGATAATTTGCCTCATTTGGCATCCTACACAAAAGGCTTTCCCTATTCTTCTATTGATCAATATGATGAGAATGATGAAAATCGTTCTGCATACATTGAAAATGGAACAATAAAAACAAATTCCTATCCTGAAACTGTCTTAGGCCTTCATGTTAATAAAGCAGGATATAGTAAGATTAAACAATTACTCAACAACAAGGAACAACCATCTGCTGATGAAGTGAAAATAGAAGAGCTACTTAACTATTTCAATTTAAAATCGAATAATAATGAAATAGTAAATAAAGATGCAACTGCTCAAAAATCGTTTCAATTTGAATCAAAAATAACCGGTTGCCCGTGGAATGAAAAAAGCCGGTTATTATTTATAACACTTACTGCAGAAAAGATCAATTTAAACCATACACCTCCTGCCAACATTGTGTTTTTGATAGACGCATCGGGCAGTATGGAGGCCATTAATAAATTACCTGTATTAAAGAGTGCATTCAAATTGCTTACAGAACATTTGCGCCCCACAGACAAGGTGAGTATAGTAACTTATGGAGATGTAGTAACAGAATTATTGCCTTCTACAAATGGTGCTGAAAAACAAAAAATAATTGAAGCTATTGAAGGGTTGCGTCCAAATGGTAATACCCCCGGGGCTTCGGCTATACAAATGGCTTATGCAAAGGCAAGAGAAAATTTTATCCCAAACGGGAACAACAGAATAATCCTGGCTACCGATGGCGATTTTAATGTTGGCGCAACTGATGCTAAAGGATTAGTTGAATTGGCTAAAAGAGAAAGCAGGGAAGGGATTTACCTTTCATGTCTTGGAGTAGGTATGAATAAGGATGAAAATCTGGAAGCGCTGGCAAAAGCCGGGCAAGGGCATTTTGGGTATTTAGATAATGAAAGAGATGCTGAAAAAGTATTAGTAGAGGAATTTGCTCAAACTTTGTATTCGGTTGCAGGAAATGTTTTTTTAAATGTACATTTCAATAGTAGCGAAGTAAAAGACTACAGGCTTATTGGGTTTGATAACAAAAGAAATACTTTAAACGCCAATATTACTGACCTTTTAGGTGGCGAAGCAGGTAGCGGACAATCTATGATGGCGGCATTTGAAATCACTTCATCCGGAAATGAAAATGAACCTGTTGCAAATGTTGAACTAAGTTATCAATTACCCAATAAAAGTGAAACATCAATAGAAAAATACGAAGTTGTACAAAATTATGAAGCCTTAGATATTGTGAATTCAAATTATCGTTTTGCAGCTGCTGTGGTAGCTTTTGGCGAAATGCTGAAACAGTCTGAATACTATAAAGATTACAACTGGCGTGAACTCGAAAATTTAGTTTCAAAATCAGTAGACCATAATAACCTGATTCAAAAAGAACTCATCGACTTGGTGATAAAGGCCCGAAAAATATATCCATCAAGGAGGAACAAAATTGCGAGAACTCAATAGTTTATCTCACATAAGTAATCCTATATATTTTTCAAGGGCTTTCATTTATTATATCTGACTTTGGCAATTACAGAAAATGCTTTCATACGTTAACCATATATCAAAAAGAGCCGCTCCAACAATCAGTCGGAGCGGCTCTTTTTCAGTGAACAATGAATAGTGAAAAATGAACAGTTAACTATTAATTCCTAATTTTTTTTCGCTTTCAAAGTTTTTATTGACCGGCCAGCGGCAGACATGGCATTGCAGGCTTATCGTTTACCAGTTTTGATAACATCGCTTTCAGGTCATCTATTTGCTTTTGTTGGTAGGCATCATTGGCTTTCAATTCATCATTCTTCATTGTTAATTGTTCATTGGCCTTTGACAGTTCCTGCACCGCTTTTACCAGCGGCACTACAAACTCGGCATAGCTAAGCCCATAAAGGTCTTTATCATTTTGTGGTTTGTAAACACCGCTGAAATCATAACCCAGGTTGGTGGCAGCTTTTTCTACCTCTTGTGCTACAAAGCCAGAGTAACGGATGGTTTCCTTGTGGTGCATGGCTGCTTTGTATTGCCGCATAGATTCGTCTGAAATCATTTTATCGTTGTCTTTCAAGGCCGGCATTGCAGCTCTTTCAAAATTGTCAAGCCCGGTTACATCGTAGTTGTAAGTGACTGGTTGCAGTGCATTGATGAATGCCAGCCCCGGCACATTTTGCTGCACATTTCTTTTGAAACGTGCATCAGATACGATGACCACATTGTTAGCCGCTTTTACACTTGTGACAGCATTGTTGCCCAATTGGACACTTTGGTCAGCAGTACCTACAGTATAAAACCCCAACAGGGTAACATTGGACAAAGCATTATCATTGAGGTTAGCAGCAGAACCCAAAGCAGTGTTACCGGTACCGGTAGTGGCTGTGAGCAGTGTATATCTGCCCAAAGCTGTATTGTCAAAACCGGTAGTATTGCCCAGTGCTACCTGGCCTATAGCGGTGTTGAAATAACCAAACTCATTGGCTCGCAGGCTTTCGCTGCCAAAGGCGGTGTTTTCAAACCCCGTAGTATTATGCTCCATACTATATTGCCCAGCGGAGGTGTTGGCAAAGCCCGAGGTATTATCCACCTGCGACCTGTAGCCAAAAGCAGTATTCCCATCACTAAAATTGGAACTGAGCGCAAGATAGCCAAACGATGTTTCAGCAAAATTTGGGTTGTAGGCTATCATTCCAGACTTGTTGTTATTGACCCTGATATTTAATGCTGCTGCATCGGTTGTTCCAATAAAATTTGTAGCAGCATTGGTCCCTGCATTACCATTGATACCCCATGCGTTGATGCTGTTACCGCTGCCTCCGGCGATGTTTTTCCATTTGGCAGCAACATTGTCCCAATAATAAAATCCCGGTTGATTGCTACCTGATACCTGTCTTAAAAAGACCATCATACCGTGCTGGTATGCAGTAGGTTTGGTGACAGGAAAAGCATATACCCCCGGGATTAGGATCCCATCATGATTAGATGGCCTGGCAGGGTCAGAGGCTTTTATTTCTAACAAAGCAGCCGGGGTTGCAAGCCCTATACCTACATTTCCATTGGCTTTGCCAACAGTGAGCTGAGTGCCATTGATGGCAACATTGCCAGTGCTGCTAATACTTAATCTTTCAGTCCGGTTGTCAGCGTTGGTACCGGTAGTTATTGCAATGCGGGTTGGCACATTGCCCGGGGTTACATTTCCCTCTACCAAAAAGTCTATTGCTGCTGTATTTTGAAACGATGTACCATCGTAGCCGGAAGCAATTAAGGATGTTAGCTGGTCAGCATTGACAACCTTGGTTGGCGTACTTATTTTGCCCCTGCTCCTCCTTCCTAAATAGACAGGACGGGCATTGGCAATGCTGGAAGCCATTGCAAGTACCAAGTCTCCATTGCCCACGGTTTGCTCACCAAATCCTGTGAAGATTGGTGCCCCGCTTTTGACCCAAAAAGCAGCCGGTTTGCCACCGCTGCTTTTTACTGAAAATATATTGATGGGTGTGGTGGTACCGATACCAACTTTGCCATTGGCATCAATGACCATTCTTTTTATGTTATTGGTGGTCAGGTTGAGCGGCATTGCATTGGTGGTGCCTAATAACGAGGTATTGGTAGCGTTGCTATTGCCTTTTAGGTTCCATTGTGCATTGCTTTTCATGGCGACAGCAAAAAGAATAAGCATAAGAATAGAAAAATCTTTTTTCATGATGTTAGTTTTTTGTTGTTTGATAGAAAGGTAAGCGGATCAATCACCAAAACCTGTCTGGTTTCTAATCTTAATCAATTTGCTGCAGTACTATAAAACAGCCGCTCCCCCTGGAGGAAGCGGTTGTTAACCCCCAATTCTTAATTCCTAATTTTTTATCGCCTTCAAAGTTTTCACTTCATTCCCCTGTCTCACCTCAATCAGATACACACCGGGGGCAAAGTTTTCACCAAAGGTGATAGACTGACTGGCGGTTTTGGTGGTGTAAAGTGTCTTACCGTTAACATCCAATACCCTCACAGTTGCGGCCTTGTCAGTTGACGGCAGTATGAGTTTGAATTGGTTGTTGCTTGGGTTAGGCGACAGCTTCACGATTCTTGCTTTGGCATTTTCCTCAACAGGACTGCCTGATTTTGATATTGCGGAGGATGCAAAGCAAGTGGCTGATAGCTGCACAATCGTTACAGCTATGGAAGAACTACAGCCATTGGCATCTTTGATATAAACCCGGTAAGCACCTGCTTTCAGACCAGTAAATGTATTGGTAGCCGTGTAAGTTCCTGCAGTGCCAAACCGGAAAGTGTAAGGTGCGGTTCCGCCACTTGCTGTAATGGTAATGGAACCGTCCATAGCGCCGGGGCAGGTTTCATCTGTTTTAGTTGCTGTACCTTTTACAGCGGTCGGTTGTGCTATGGCTATTGTTAAATAGCCTTCACAACCATTGGCATCTTTAATATAGACTTTGTAAGTAGCTCCTTTCAGGCTGCTAAAGGTGTTGGATGTGCCGTAAGTACCTGTAGCATTCAGCTTGTATTGGTAAGGAGCAAAACCTGTTGTTGGTGTCACGGTAAGTGAACCGTTGTTGCCGCCATAGCAGCCGGTTACATCTGTTTTGGTAAATGTGCCTGTGATGGCTACAGGTTGTACCACTGTTGCTTTTACTGAACCTATACAACCGTTGGCATCTTTGATGTAAACATAGTAAGCACCGGCCTTTACACCGTTGAAAATGTTGGATGAGCCATAAGTGCTACCTGTGCTAAGCCGATAAGTGAACGGAGCAGTACCTGTGGTGGGTGTTACCGTGATAGATCCTGTTAAAGTGCCGTAACAAGAAGCATTGGTTACAGTTGCAGTACCGGTAATGGCAGGGAATTGTGCGATAGCAATAGTAGGCGTTATATAAGTGCAGCCATTGGCATCTGTTAGATACACTTTGTAATTACCTGCCCTTAAGCCGGTGAAAGTATTAGCAGAACCATAAGCACCTGAATTGAGCTTGTACTGGAATGGAGCCAGTCCGTTGATGGGCGTTACCGTAATTGAACCAGTAGCAGTCCCATAGCAACCTGCATCGGTTTTGACGTTAGAAGTGCTGAAAGAACCACAGTCCACAACAGTGAGCTTTACAGAGTTTGAGTTGTAACTGATTTTCCATTTTAAACCTGTCGTTAATGCAGGCAAGACAAGGTTAGAAAAAGTGCCGGTGTAAGTAGCATAGCTCATCTCAATAATATTGAAAGAATTATTGGCTACCGGTACAAAACCGTTGAGCAGACTGACCTTGAGTGTACCTCCTAAAACATTGTTGCCGGAGGTCCAATACAACTTGTCAAAAGAATTGGTTGATGCTAATTGCATGTTGAGGGTACCACTGGTGTTTTGGGTGTATTGACCCCCTTGAAACTGGGCAATGCCATTGCCACCGGGTGATACTACACCGTTGTTAACCACGCTGCCATATTGGCCTGTGCCATTCAGCATTCCACTAATAACGAACGAACCACCGGAATTGGAGGTGAGTGTAACGCCACTGTTGATAGTAAGTGCGCTGCTGCTATTGCAATATATGGCTTTGTTGGTAGCATCATAGTTAACGTCAAGGGTGACGTTTCGATTTATATTGAATCCGCCTGTAGATTGGTTAGGCACTTTGAAATCGGTCCAGGTAAGGGGGTTTGACCAGACCTCTGAAGTTGTGCAGTTATTGGTTGACACACTAAGAGTTGGGTCTGAATACGGCTCTGGCTTCCAGGGAATGACACTACCCGGATTGCAATTGAGTGTTACAGCACGATAAATCTGTGGGAAGTCACTTGTTACACATTGTACGCAATACCCAACCCAGCCATTATTTGAAGCATCATAGCCTTTTGGCACCGCCCCTATATCAACCAGCTTGCCTGCGGTATCGAATTTGTAAAAGCGGTTTGCATAAAAATCGCCGGCAGGGGTAATTAAAATTGGAAACTCCACAGTCGGCCAACCATTAAAAGGTGCTCCCTGCCTGATATTGACCGCAGTCAATCCCTCAACAATTCCAATAGTTTGCGCATAGGTAGCAACGCTGCCCCCGGCCATTAGCAGCAATAGCAGGAGGAGAGTAAAGCGAGAAGATGTCCTACCTGTTTTACCAGGCGTTTTGAATAACTTTTTCATAATTGTACATTTTTGGTTTTAGGTAAATAATTTTTAAAAAACAGGAAAAGCAACTATCAATTTCTGGTATCTTTTCTACTACAAACCTACTCTTCCCCCCTGTCCCAAACAATCCCAAGAAACTGGTATTTTTAAAATACCTGCGGTTCATTTTAGACATAAATATGTCACTACGCTGGTTGCTGCGTAAAAATCATAAAGTGTTTAAGTACATTATATGGAAGCTCTAATGGGATGCGACGGCATTGGGTATGACGCCTAATTGTTCCATCAGGCCCATTTGATCAGCCAGCATCCAATGGCTGATGATCATGTTTTCTTCGATCTCATACCTTATCACAAAGGGGAAATCTACCGTTTTATAAGTGGCAGGAATGCCGCTCAATTCACCTAATTGTGTTCCTTACATACGGGCTGTTACTATAACCCGATTATTTTCTGCCGTCATTCCATCGATGAATAATTCATACTTCGGAAAGGCGGCTTCGAAAAATTCTATATGCCCAATTAATGCCTCGTCACTTATGTACTTTTGCAAGAGCGATTTTGGCTTTTCAACACCACTAATGTCATTGAAGTAATTAATGATGAACTCTTTGTTTTGTCTTTGCTGTTCCATAAAGAATTAGTTTTTAAGTTGAATAACATTAATTTGAGAGAGGTTAGGAATGTAATTGTTGAATCATTACGTCCATTAGCATATAAATCCTCGCCTCCTGAATAAGGCCATCCTTGTTAAGATCATAAACGACACACAAAGGGACATTAACTTCTTTGTGGGTAGGGGGAATGTTTGCAAATTCACCAATATGCCTGCCTGCGAAGGTGGCTTCAAGGACAGCTTTTTTGTCTGTCACGATAGTATTACTTACGATAGCATTGGCATCAAAGGCAATATGGTACAGGTAGTTAAGCATTTGACCTATTGCCTCACGGCCGATAGTATCCTGGCCGGTATTGAGGTTTTTGAAAACGGCGTTTTCGGCTATATGACTTGTATCATGAGTGCTGAAAAACGCTTCGATGTGAGTCATTGCAGTTGGACTTTCGATAGTGTTGGTCGTTGTCATTATATTTGATTTTTTAGTTTCGTACAAGATCTTTTTACCTGAAGTTATTAATGTGCTGCTGTTGCAGGTACAACGCCCAATTGTTCCATCAGACTCATTTGATCAGCGAGCATCCAATGGCTAATGACCTTATCGTTTTCTATTTCATAGGCAACGATAACAGGGAAATCTACCGTTTTAAAAGTGGCGGCTATTCCACTTAGGTCGCCCAAATGAGTACCATTGAGGCGTGCTTTAATTACTATGCGGTTACCTTCTGCCGTCATTTCATCTATAAATAATTCATACTTTGGGAAGGCTGTTTCAAACAATTCAATATGACTGATTAAAGCTTCATCTGTTATATATTTTTCCAAGAGTTCTCTTGTTTTATCAACACCGCTAACTGCAGTTAAATAATTAATGATGAACACTTTATTTTTTCCTTGCTGTTCCATAAATTATTTTTTTATAAAGGTATATTGATAAACAGACTGTATGTTATCGCATTTGTTGCAATTACTTATTCATTTGTTGCATTTGGCTTAGGCCGGCGGAACTGCGATGGGGTAATGCCATATTTCTCACTAAACACTTTTGTAAAGTTGCTTGGGGTGTTGAAACCTGTTTTGTAAGCCACTTCACTTATCGACTCGTCGGTTGTTTGCAGTAGCTCTTTTGCTTTTGCAAGCCGCAAATTTTTAATATAGTAAGCCGGGGAATTACCCGTGATTGATTTTAATCGTCGCAACAATTGGGCACGACTCATCAACATAGCCACGCTTAAAGCATTTGCATCAAACCTTTCATCTTCCAGATTTTTTAAAATGCAGTCATTAACACTAATTAGAAAAGCCGCTTCTTTTGGTTTTGTTTCTGCGAGCCTTTCAATGGGATCATTTAATCTCGAAAAATGAGTTTCAATACCCTTTACAAAATTGATATAGTTGAAAGGCCCAACGTTCGTTGCTTCTCTTTTGACATCGCCGGTAGTGCCGGATGACAGTAAAGGAAAGCAGACTTCATAAACTGTTTCTTTGTCTGTATGGGAGTATAGTTTTGCAGGTATGTAACTGTTATTGGTAACAGCCGGAACCTGCTTAAGATTGATGCCGGTGTTTCGAACTTTTACGGAAATTAATTCACTCTTATCTTCCTTTTTTATTTCTGTCGTAAAATAAATACAGTTATCATCTGGCATATACTCAATAAGTGTCGAAACTAATTTGGTGATTCCGCTTACTATTTTATTTGCGGGATAGCAGATCTTTATTTCCTTTACAACAGGTGAAAAAATCAATTTTATGTTTCGGCTATTTGCCAATGGTTGCAGTGTAGCATAGAGATATTTTAATATTGAAACAATGTCGCAGATTTCGTTGGTTTCCATGCAATTGTTTATTATTCAAATATAAGCGATTATTCCATAATTTTTTTTAAGGCGGTGTCCAAAAAACTAATATCAATTACGAGCATTTTTCTGTTAGCATACCATGTTTTTTAAGTTCTGCCAAAGAAAAATAATGTCGTAAATTAATGGATGACAGGCCTTGTTTTAAAAGGTCGGGATCCGGGACGACTACGGTCAATACACTAACTTCTATTTGCCGGAAGGCGAATTATTTCCAAAACAAAAAACAGGCAGAATTTTTCTCATCAGTAGTCTATAGAGGAAATACCATGAAAGTGGAAAGACAAAAAGTGCCCCACTTTTTAAGTGAGGCACCTTCACTATAATCAACCCCCTAAACTTAATTCTTTACTGCCTTCAAAATTTTCGCTTCATCACCTTGTCTCACCTCAATTAAATACATTCCGCTTATCCACGATTCACCAAAGGTGATGGGTTGTTCTGGTAAGCCTTTGGTCTGGTAAATGATCTTGCCATTCACATCCAATACTTTCACTTGAATCGCATTATTGTTCACCGTGTGGGCAATCAGTTTAAACTGGCTGCTGCTTGGGTTGGGTGATAAGTCAAAACGCAAGTCGGTTTTGCTGTTTAATGTTTTAATGCCTGCTTTGGCAACACTCATCTTTTCAAAGCAAGTAGTCGCTGCGGGAAGAACAGTGACAGTTGTTGCATAGGCGCAGTTATTGGCATCCAGAATATAGAGCGTATAGGTTGCGCATAGGTAGTAACGCTGCCCCGGCCATTAGTAGTAAAAGCAGGAGGAGAGTAAAGCGAGAAGATGTCTTGCCTGTTTTACCAGGGGTTTCGAAGAACTTTTTCATAATTGTACATTTTGGTGTGAGGCAAATGGGTTTAAACAGTAGAACAATCATTCTACTTTTCCCTATGCAAACCTACCGCTATCTCATGCCCAAAACAATCCCAAGAAACTGGTATTTTTAAAGATACCGTATAACTGGTATTTTCTTAAACCACTGTTGCAGAGTGTATTTGATTGGTTACTTTTATGCAATAATCAACTGAATGAGACTGCGGAACCCTATTTCTTTTACAGTATTTATTCTGGCGCTGTGTCTTTGTTCTCACCGGGCAACGGCGCAACAGGTGTCGATGGATAGTGTCTATAAAGCAATCTGCGCTCTGCCAAATGATAGCATTCAACTAAAAAAACTACTGGACTTTAGCGACCAGGTTGAAGTGTCGGACACAACGCTTTGGAAAGAAGTCTATAGAAACACACTCTCCATTAGCAGAAAAATAAATAGTCCTTACTACGAGAGTAAAGTGCTTATTTACAGGGGCATTTTTGCAAAGAATCATAAAAACTATTCTGCAGCATTAAATGATTTACAACAAGCCTACCAGATAGCAAAAAAAGCGGGTATTGACGAAAACGTAGGTTCAGCATTGGCTAACATGGGAAATGTTTACCACGCTGAAAATAATATTGAAGAAGCTACTGCAAAATCTATTGAAGCAGTCCAATACTTAGAAAAAGCCGGTAAAACAAGGTTGCTTTCAATCGTACTTGGCAACCTGTGTACCGATTTTGAAAACCAGCGGATGTATGACAAGTCAATAGAGTATGGCTTAAAAGCCGTGAAGGCTGCCCTCCAAAGCAAAGACAGAAGAGCCATTGGGATGGCTTACGGTAACCTAAGTGTTCCTTACATACGCCTCCATGACAAGGAGAAATATTTCGAAAATTCCAGCCTGGGTTTGTCCTATCTGCGGGAATTCAAAAATCCAAAAAACTTGCACCAGGCTTATCAAAACATTGCCTCCTACTACATTGAAATAAATGATGTGCCAAAAGCCACGCTTTATGCAGACAGCAATTTGCAAATGGCTTTGGCGATGAATGACACCAAGGCAATAGCAGAAGCTAAAATGATGATAGGCAGTATTGCAACCGTAGCCAAAGACTATGACAAAGCAGGTAAAATTTTGAATGAAATTAAGGAACCAGTAAATAAAGAAGGAGGACTGCGCCTGAAGGGAGACTGGAACGCTATGATGTATCGGCTGGAGGATGCAAAAGGGAATACAAACGATTCTGCAGTCACCTATCTAAGGGCACAGTTTGCAATTAACGATTCGCTGAAAGATGTAAAAATCCTACAGAACACCATTGCACTGGAAAAGAGGTTTGAAACCGAAAAGAAACAGTTGCAAATAGCACAACTGCAAAAAGAAAAAAAGATACAACAACTTTCTTTGAAACAAAAAAATATGCTGTTGTATGTATTGTTTGGAAGCCTATTGGCAGTATCTTTTATAGGCTATCTGCTTTACAGAAATTACAAACGCAAACACCAGATAGCTGCGCAAAACGAAGCCCTCCATCAACAAAAAATAAAAGAACTGGAAAAAGAAAAACAACTGCTGGCAGTGTCAGGAATGTTACAAAGTCAGGAGGCAGAACGCAGCCGTATGGCCAAAGACCTCCACGACGGATTGGGCGGCATGTTGAGCGGTATAAAACTAAACTTATCATCTATGAAAGGAAACATGGTAATTCACGAAAATGATGCTGCATTATTTAATAAATCAATAGGTCAGTTAGACAATGCTATTGCCGAAATGCGTCGGGTGGCACACAATATGATGCCGGAGGCTTTGCTAAAATTTGGCATCAACGAAGCTGTTCAGGATTATTGCGATGGCATCAACGAAAGCAATATGGTAAAGATGCGGTTTACACATTTAGGCGTTGATCAGGTAATTGAAAAATCTACTGAAGTCATTCTCTATAGAATCATACAGGAACTTAGTAACAATGCTATTAAGCATGCTGCAGCTTACAATATTTTCATTCAACTTACCCGACATTCAAAAGGCATATCTCTTACGGTAGAAGATGATGGAAAAGGCTTTGATGCAACTCAAACCACGAAAGGGGCAGGCTTACAAAATGTACAATCACGGGTGGACTACCTCAATGGAAGTATGGAAATAACTTCAACACCCGGTGTTGGTTCTACATTTAATATAGAAATCCCAATGTGATATGAAGCATGAACGAATAAATATCTTATTGGTAGATGATCACAATATGGTCATAGAAGGCATGAAGCACATTCTTGCACTAATAGACAAAGTGCAGGTAAAAGCTACTGCCGGCAATGCTTTTGAAGCCATGGCTGCTTTGCGTGAAAAAGATATTGACATTGCTTTTGTAGACATTAACCTGCCAGATATAAACGGCATAGAACTTTGCGCAAAAATTAAAAAAGAATTTCCTGATGTGTATGTAATTGGGTTAAGCACTTTCAATCAGCGCAGCTATGTATCGCAAATGATAGCGAACGGAGCAAGTGGCTATTTGGTAAAAAGTGCAGGAAAAGAAGAAATAGAACAATCGATCAGTGATGTGATGGATGGCAAAATGCACTTCAGCACAGACATAAACAATACAAAAGTTGTAACACAATTTGACGGAGAAGGCCCCACACTAACCCGGAGGGAAAAAGAGATTTTACAAATGATTGCAAACGGATTAACCACTAACGAAATGGCTGCCAAAGTATTTCTAAGCCCTTACACTGTAGACACGCACCGCAAAAACCTATTGGCAAAGTTTGAGGTCAGCAATACTGCACTACTGATAACCATGGCAGCTAAGTTTGGATTATTGTGAGATCAACAAAAAATGAATAAGTCATTTAGTCAATGGTCAATAGGTCATTGAAAAATTTTCTTAACTCATAATTTTTAATTCTTAACCCCCTTCACAGTTTTACTTCATTGCCTTGGCGCACCTCTATCATATATATAAAAGCAACAAATGATCCTCCAAATTTAAATGCCTGTTCATGTACTTCAAGTGTATAGAATCATTCAGAAAGCTTTCTCAAAAACGATTAAATTGCCGATATGCTTTTTGTTGGTGAAAAAACGATAGCGAAGCACCGTAGCAATATCATTGAAAAACTAAACCTTCCAAAAGAAAAAAATGCTTTGTTGATGTGGGCAATGAAAAAATAAATAAAAAAGGCTGCCCTATATAAGCAGCCTTTAATATCAATATTACATTCCTTTTATTCCTTAACAAACTTACTTATGGAAGTTTCGCAACCATTGTTGCAAACTGCTTTAATAAAATAAGTACCGGACTGCAATGTAGCCACCGGAATTGTCAAATTATTATCACCGCTTATTACTTGTTTTGATTGTTGCATTACAACCTTACCAGCAATATCTGTGATTACAAGGGTAATGTTTTGAACTAATGGAGATACCAATGAAATGTTCAATTTGTCTTTTGCAGGATTTGGATAAATGGCAGAAAGCAATATATCATTTACCCTGTTTCCTTTTATAAGAACAACATTTGATATGCTGGATTTGCCATCAAAATCTACTTGTTTTAATCTATAATAACTATTTCCATTAAATGGCTTTTCATCAGCAAATGCATAATTTAATGTTGCATTACTGTTACCGTTTATTGCTTTAGAAGCAACATAGGCTATAGTACTAAATGTTTCTCCATTTGCAGAACGCTGTAATTCAAATCCTTTGTTGTTGCTTTCTGTAGCTGTAGTCCATGATAACAAGTTTTTGGCACCTTGTCTTTCACCTTTAAATGAAGTAAGTTTTACCGGTAATAGTGGCGTTATTTGAACATTATCAACATACACATTATTATCAGCATTTGACACTGTGCTTTCGCCATAGAATCCAAACATTACAACACCCGAATAGGTAGACAAATCAATTACAATATGCTCCCCATTGTTAGAAATAGGTGTTGATGCATCCCAAACCCGCAAAGCATTAGCCAAAGCCCAGGTTACCCCATTATCTGTAGAAATAACAACCGCAAACTTATCATCTACACCCATAGTGGCTGTTGTAGTACCGGTATATGGTGTATAAGCCAAATCAAATTCTAGTGCCATACCACTGCCCGTACCAAGGTTATAGCTTGGTGTTATAAGCCAATCGTTGGTTGTAGTATTCCAGATATTTAGCCTTGCTGATTTATTGACAGGAGTAGTTACATTTCCAAAATCATCAATTATCCAACTTGAGCCGGTTGTAGATGTAAACGTAGTTGATGGATCTGATAAAATCCCTTGAGCATTTGACCAACAATTTGGTATAACAGAAGAGAAGGTTTCAGGTGCAGCAGTCGGAGTTGGTATTATATCGCATAAAGTAGTAAATGTGTCTACAGGTGACCAATTGCTTGCACCTGAAGAAGTGCAATTGGACCTTAACCAAACATAATGAATAGTGCTTGGTGTAAGGCCTGTTAACTGTGCAGTAGTACTTGTAATACCACTAATAGATGGTGTAGTAGCAGATGTTGGTGAAGTACCGGTAATGTTATAATACAAATCATAGTTTGTTGGGTTACCCAATGTTGGTGGGGCCCAGTCCACCTGTGCAGCATTATTGGTAATATTTGTAAAGGTTATCGCTGTAGGAAAATCACATGTAGGAGTTAAATCAACAGCAATATCATCAACAAACAAATTAAATTGATTTGAAATAGAATAAGCATGAAAACCTATGTAATATACCCCACTTGTTGCAGGGGTAAAATCAGATGTTGATAAAGAAGGAGTAGTGTTCTTAATAGTTGGATAATCCACAATCAAATCTGTCATAGAAGCAGCACTGGCAATACTTCCATAACTTACATTCATACTCTCTGTATAGGTTGAACTATTACATCCATATCTGAAAGTAATTCTATAGGAGGTACCCGCTGTTAAATTAAGACCTTGAGTATAAAACCAAACATCAGCCGGATTTGTTCCATTATATGGGTATTCCAGAGTTTTACTAGTAAATCCTGAACCAGGGTTATTAATAGTTACCCAATTGTTTCCTGTACCTACATTTTCTCTATTTGTACAATTTGGCAAAGCAGGAACAGTTGCCGATTCGAAATTTTCAGCATAAGGCACATTGGTGGCATTACATTGAGTGTAAAAACTATCTGCACGTGCCCATATACTGTTACCTCCGGCACCACAATTTGATCTTACCCATGCAAAATATTTGGATGCGGGTGTAAGTGTGGTAAAATTGTAAGTTGTTGTTGTGATGCCTGTTGCAGTTGGAGTAGTGGAGGCAACGGGCGGTGTATTTGCATTATTTATATACACCTCGTATGAAGCAGGTGAACCCGTAGCAGGTGCTGTCCAGTCTATTTGAGCTGTAGTAGTTCCAATATTTGAAATGATAATTGCAGAAGGTTCTACACAGGATGGTATCAATTCCCATGAAATATCATCCAGATAAACATAACTATAGGTATTTGCATTTAACCTTCTTAAACCAATATATGCATCAGTACCGGCATAAGCTGCAAAACTAACAGTAAATTTCTGGTATGATGTAGTGACTGTTACTGTTTGCAGTGGAGTAAAATTAGCAGTAGATGAATTATCATCTAAAGTTCCTACTTCAACATCCTGACCGAGAATAGAATTCTTAGCATAAAAACTTAATTGATAAGTTCCTGCCGCAAGATTACCCAAAGGCGGACTTACTAAAATAATATCGTCTGTACTGGTAGAACTGGAATTATACATCGTAACACTATTCGGTGTTGAATATGTATTTGATGCCGTAACATTTACAGTAGCAAATGCAGATAGAGTAGCCCCTCTTAATATCTTAGACCAACAAACGGGCAAATTAGGAGCAACAGATGCATCGAAATTTTCGGAGAATGAATTTGTAGGTACACAGGCCGTTAAAAAGCTATCAATACTGCTCCAAGTACTTACACTACCTGATCCACAATTTGATCTTACCCAAACAAAATATTTTGTTGATGGAGTTAACGATGTAAAATTGTAGGTTGGGTTGGTAATGCCCGTTGCTACAGGTGTTGTGCTACTTGTAGGTGCAGTAGATGATGTAGCATAATAAATTTCATAAGATGATGGTGAGCTTGAGGATGGTGGAGTCCAGTCTAATTGTGCTGCGTTAGACAATATATTGGAAACAATTAGAGTATTTGGTTCAACACAACTTGGAATTAATTCCCATGAAATGTTATCAAGATAAACATAAGAATAAGTTGTCGCATTTAGTCTCCTTAATCCAATATAAGTATCAGTACCTGAGTAATTAGCAAAACTTACATTAAACTTTTGATATGCTGTTGTAACTGTAACCGTTTCTAAAGGCGTAAAGTTAGCAGTAGGGGTATTGTCATCTAATGTTCCCACTTCAACATCCTGACCTAAAACAGAATTTTTAGCATAAAAACTAAGCTGATAAGTTCCTGCTGAAAGATTACTAACAGGAGGACTAACTAAAATGATATCATCTGTACTTGTAGAATTTGAGTTGTACATAGTAACACCATTCGGGGTAGAATAAGCATTAGAAGTAGTTGTATTTAACGTAGCAAACGCAGATATGGTTCCACCCCGTAATATTGAAGACCAACACAAGGGTAGATTGGGGGTAGTAACTCCATCAAAATTTTGAAAAAATACAGGAATGGGTGCACATAAAGTAACAAAACTATACCCCCCGCTCCAAAGACTAATATTACCAGAACCACAATCACTTTTTATATAAAATGAATAAGGAGTTGAGGGAAGAAGAGCAGTGAAATTGGCTGTTGTTGTAGCTGTATTACCAGAAGCAATTAAACCAGTACTTCCGCTACCCGCAGCACCGCTTGTACGCAATTCCCAGCTATATGCTGCAGCGGGTGAACCAACGGTAGGTGGATTCCAGGTAGCCGATGCTGATGTTGCAGTTATTCCAGATATGGTGGTTCCGGAAGGTAAATAGCAACCTGTAGTTGAAGAGGGAGTCCATGAAAATGTGATATCCGGCCGGGTAGTTTGCGTGCCAGTATTGGTGGTTGTTGCACTACCACATAAGTTACCCAGGTTATCAGCCCTATATGTGTGAGAGCCGTTAAAACTTAGCCCTGTAGTCCAGGGTAATGTTGCATTTTGAGTATAGGTTGTTACTCCTGCGGCGCCGTTATTTGGATCACCATTACATATTTCAACTACTAGATTATCAGTCCCATTCCAAAAAAAAGGTGTGGTAAAAGTTAATGTATTTGTACCAGCAACAATTGCATAATCTTCAGGACCATAAACTATTGAAGCACCACTCTCCCAACTATTAGAGGTGAGACTACCGGTAGTTGAACTACCAATACTTACCGTAAATTGTTCTACTGTACCTGAAAATGTATTTAGATTTAATGCCTCAAATTTGATAGCACTAATATTACCCGGCCCCATACCTGCAGAAGTTAATTCAGAAGCCAAATACAGATACTGAGCTCTACTGCCTTCATAATAATCTTGTAAGGCGCAAGGATATGAGGTACCTGTATTTCCTATAGTACCACCGCTTCCGATGGGTATGTCAGTCTGTGCAAACGAAGTTAAAAAAGTAAAAAATGCAAATGCAAACAAGTAAACTTTTCTCATAGCTAAAAATATTTGTACTAAGGTAACAATTCTGGTGGAAAACTATTTAGGTAATCTTAATTATGAATAATACCAAATGGAATTATAATGCAGACCAAAATTGATCTAAAAAAATATAACTGTATGAGCAAATACTGATAATGTTTTTCTTCGGAAGACTTTTTGTAAGGTTACCTACAAATATTTCTAGTTCGTTAAGCGTTTTA
>JANPGE010000136.1:0-2283 GCA_031423805.1 Segetibacter sp.
GTGGTTGCAGGCACTTCCAATCCGGCATCGGTTAAACGCAGCCCCGGCGGAGTTATGCGTAATATTGTTCATCATTTGGTGTTGCTAGGCATTCCGGTAGAGTTTATTACAGTAGCCGGCAATGATGCAGATGGAAAATGGTTGATTAAAAACTGCAAAGAATCGGGCATTAGCATGAACCATACCATGATAGCTGAATGCAGCACAGGGAAATACGCAGCCTTACTGAACCCCGATGGCAGCCTGTTTGCAGCCGCTGCTGTAAACCCTTCTGAAGATTTTTTAACTATTCCATTTCTTCAATCGAAAGATGAAATAATGGACAAAGCAACCATGATTGTTGCGGACACCAACCTAAATATCATTGTATTGGAATGGCTGATTGGATATTGCAAAACGAGGAATAAATTACTGATTATTGAACCTGTATCGGTTGTTAAGGCAAAAAAGCTTTCTGACATTGACCTGAATGGTTTGTATATGGTAACACCCAATGAAGATGAGTTACTATCGCTAAGTACCCTGCGCAACAAAAAGGATGATATTTGCCGGGAACTGTTTGAAAAAGGTGTTCAGCAAGTGTGGTTAAGAAAAGGTGCCGAAGGGTCAGAAATGATTTCCGCAAATGGCAGCCAACACCTCGCCGCCCCACAGGCAAATGTGAAAGACATCACCGGTGCCGGAGATGCAGCATTAGCGGCGTGGATAGCGGCTTACACCCTCGAGATGACACCCCAACAGTGCATGCTTGCGGCACATACAATGGCAGCAGGTGTGCTGCAAGTGGATGGTGCCATTGACAAATCAATCAATCATAAAAAACTAATTGAATCAATCAAAACTTATTATCCGAATGAATAAAGATTTTCTACAAATACAACCTGAAATAATTGAAGCACTTGCCAATAACCAACCAATAGTAGCATTGGAATCTACCATTATTTCCCATGGTATGCCGTGGCCACGAAATGTGGAAACAGCACTGCAAGTGGAAGCTGCTGTGAGAGAAAATGGCGCCGTACCGGCAACCATTGCTATAAGAAACGGCAAATGCCTTGTAGGGCTTAATGCAGAAGAACTCGACTTTTTTGGTAAAGAAAAAGATGTGTGGAAAGTGAGCATTCGTGATATGCCTTATGTATTAAGTAAAGGATTGCCCGGTGCTACCACTGTGGCTGCAACAATGCGCATTGCAAGCCTGGCCGGAATAAAAATATTTGCAACTGGGGGTATTGGCGGTGTACATCGTGGGGCCGTAACTACCATGGACATTTCCGCAGACCTTACTGAAATGGCGCAAACAGATGTTGCCATTGTTTCAGCAGGTGTAAAATCAATATTGGATATTGGATTAACTCTTGAATATTTAGAAACATTAGGTGTACCAGTAGTGACATTTGGGCAAAGTGAATTCCCCAGTTTTTATTCGGGCAAAAGTAAATTCAAAACACCTCTTCGGTTGGATAGTGCGGTGGAAATTGCAAATCTGTTATGGGCGAAATGGAGGATGGGTTTAAAAGGTTCTGTACTCATCGCCAACCCCGTGCCTGCACAATATGAGGTAGCAGAAGATGAAATAGAAATACACATTCAACAAGCACTTGATGATGCACAGCTTAAACAAATAACCGGCAAGGAAATAACTCCATTCATACTAAAACACATTGCAGACCACACTAAGGGAGAAAGCCTGGATGCTAACATAGCGCTTGTATTGAACAATGCAAGATTGGCATCGTTGATAGCTGTTGAGTTGATGAAAAGTTGATATTTTTTTTGAGTATTAACCACCCTGAAATATCGGAGTTTTTCAAAAATATTACAGAGGCTATATTCTTACTTTATGCAATTTTCTTGAGAGCATTTTGTGGATTCTCTGTGTTAAGCAAATTGAGAAAGGAAAAGAATTCATTTTGCATTCCAAACCTTATACCCACTTTCTCGCTTTCCACGATTTTCAGGCAAGCTTCGTAATGGTTTTACTTCTTTTAATCCCTCGTAACAGTCTTTTGGTAAACGCATATAAATTTGTGTTCCTTCGGTTTTCCAGTTCAACATTTCATCGCTAACCTGTTTTACTATTTTGTGTGGATTGCCAACCACTATACTTCTTGGTGGTATAATTTCATTGGCTTTAATAAAACACAATGCGCCAACGATGCTCTCATCTCCCACTTCTACATTGTCCATTACTACCGCATTCATACCAACCAAAACATTGCGCCCAATAGTTGCGCCGTGAATGATTGCACCATGTCCTATGTGTGCCATTTCTTTTAATAA
>JANPGE010000137.1:0-55421 GCA_031423805.1 Segetibacter sp.
CAACCTAAAGTAGGTAAAACAGTATTGCTCAAAGAAGTTGCCAATGCCATTGCTGCCAATCATCCTGAATGCTACCTGATGGTAGTGTTGATAGATGAAAGACCAGAAGAGGTTACGGATATGGAACGTAGTGTAAAAGCAGAAGTTATTGCATCCACCTTTGATGAACCGGCCGAAAAACACGTGAAAGTATCAGCCATAGCTTTACAAAAAGCAAAAAGATTGGTTGAGTGCGGACACGATGTGGTGATATTGCTTGACAGTATTACCCGTTTGGCACGTGCCCACAATACAGTAGCACCAAGTAGTGGTAAAGTATTGAGCGGAGGTGTTGAAGCAAACGCTATGCAAAAACCCAAACAGTTTTTTGGAGCAGCCCGTAAGATAGAACACGGCGGTTCATTAACTATACTTGCAACAGCACTTATAGAAACCGGCTCTAAAATGGATGAAGTAATTTTTGAAGAATTTAAAGGAACCGGTAATATGGAATTGCAGCTTGACCGCCGTCTTGCCAACAGACGTATCTTTCCGGCTATTGACCTTGTATCATCTTCAACACGTAGAGACGATTTGCTTTTGGACAAAGAAACATTGCAGCGTATGAACATACTTCGACTATACATGAACGACATGAATACAGAAGAAGCAATGAACGAATTGCTGAAACGTATGCGTGGCACCAAAGACAACAACGAGTTTTTGGCAAGCATGAACGGATAAAATTTGTAAATCTATTAATACTAAAACCACCTTTCGGTGGTTTTTTTTGTTTGTGAAATATCAAAAGAAAAAGGCCTTGTAAGGTCGTTTCGTCAGGAACTATTTGAGTACCATTTTATAATACTTTTTTGGCTCACGGAAAGTTTTGAAATAACAGAAAATAAAAACAATCAAAATACATTTCCGTTACTTCCGTTTTTTCCGTGTGAAATATCATTTTTTTGCTCACAGAAAGTTTTTAAATAACAAAAATTAAAAACAATCCTAATGCATTTCCGTTACTACCGTTTTTTCCGTGAAAAATATCATTTTTATTGCTCACGGAAAGTTTTGAAATAACAGAAAATATTAGCTATAAAAACGCCTTACCGCTGCTTCTGTTTTTCAATACAATTCCCTATTGCTAGGCTATGAGTATCGTAAAATAAAAAAGCCCACGGCTTAGAACCGTGGGCATAGAACAAAAAAATGAAACCAATTTATTGAACCATAACTTTTTCAATATGTGAACTGTTAGCTGTATTTATGCTTAGTACATAAACTCCTTTTCCAAATGCTTTAACCGGTATTTCTATTTCTTCACCCGCTTTTACAACAGCTATTGATTTTTTATAAATTACTTTTCCCAAAGCATCGTTAAGGCGAAGGGTAACATTATTCATATCAGTTAACATTCTTACAATACTCTTATCTACTGTCGGATTTGGATAAACCAAATACTGCACACCTGATTTGCTTACAATCACTTTTACAATTTTAGAGTAAGTAAACTTACCGTCTTTGTCCACTTGTTTCAGACGGTAGTAATTTACTCCAAAGACTGGTTTATTGTCGTTGTATAAATATTGCTGTTCCCCGCCACCTGTTGCAGCATTCATTTTTCCAATCAAATTGTATTCAATTCCATTGCTACTTCTTTCTATTTCAAAGTGGTCGTTGTTTATTTCACTTACAGTTGACCATTGCAGCAATACTGTGTTGTTTTCATTTTTTTTGCCGGTAAATGTCAACCATTTAACCGGGAATGGAGTTGGTTGCCCTACGCAGAATGTAAGTCCCCAACCTGTAAGACTACCGCCATCCTGATTGAATCCATCAGCTACTTTCAAGGTCCAAACTCCAGCTTTGTCTTCGCCGTTAAAGGCCGCTAAGGGTTGTGCAGGCTGTCTAGTAGCACCGCTGGTTGGCGGACAAGGTATAGTTGCAGAAGGTGCCTGATCGTCAAAGCTAAGTTTGAAATTAGCATTGCTTCCACATACCCCGCTGAACAAAGTTACCTCTGTTCCCAAAGGACTAACCAAACTAACAGTAAGGTCACTTACATAGCTATGTGTCCCCTGTACAGTCAACACATTTACGTCTGAAATAACACCTCCCGTGGGTATATTAAGCGTAGAATTTACAGTAGGTGTACCGGTTGCAGAAATGGTTTTTGGAACATCTGTACTTGGAATGTTAGCTGCACAAGTAACCTGTGCTGTTTTAAATCGATAAGGAGCAGCAACAACTCCACCACCACAATTGTTAACTCCCGTAAGCCTCCAATAGTATTCTGCATCCTGTGCAAGAAGTGTAGTAGGAGTATAAGTTATCCCGGAAACATTTGCAGAAATAGTTAACGGATTGAACGCTGCATTATCTGCAACCTCCAGATTATAACTAACCGCACCTGCTGCAGCCTGCCATGTAAATGTTGGCTTTTGTGTCACTCCAGTTGTAAGATTAGCTGGTAAAGTTAAAGTAGCGGCTACTGCCGGAGTGCCAACAGTAAAAATGATATTGGTAGTTTTAACTATTGTACCTGCTGTACCTGTTACTGTTACAGTATATGCACCCGGTGCCACAGTACCAGAAAGTGTTACTGTAGTTGCAGCTCCAGGTGTTAACGGATTGGTTCCAAAAACAACAGAGTTTGGACCGGGATTACCAGTAGCAGATAAGGTTATTGGAGTTGAAAAACCGCTAAGTCCTGCTGAGTTTAGGTTAGCAACCATATTAGTACCTGTGCAACTGTTAGGTACGGTAGGGTTGTTAAGCACAAAACCTGATTGAGTTGATGCTACAATAGAGAAATCAACATTGGACATATCATAGAAAACATTATCAATTGCTTTTACCCTTACCCTTGCAGTTGTAGTTATACTATTAGGAACTGTAATCTCTTCTTCTCCATCATTAGGGGTAGATGCAGCTAATACTTCTGTAAATGTATTACCGCCATCTGTAGATAATTCTATAATAACATTAGCTGCGCCAATAGGGGTAAGGTCAGTTTTGGCAACATTCCATTTTACCTTCTGAAAGGTGCTAACCTCCCATGAAACAGTAGTGTTTGGTTCTGTAACAACAAACGGTCCTGTGCCGGCAATAGTAGAAACGGTCATTTCGCTGAAACAAATACCTCCACTACCGGCACGGTTGTCTCGACCTGTTAGGCGAAATTTCATAATCCGGGCATAACTTGGTAATATTTCTCCAATGGTTGTTGTTCCATTTATCTGATCACTCAATTGAGGAAAATAACGGGTAGGAGAAGTAACGGGAGTAAATGTTCGAAAAATGGGTGCATCGCCGCTTGGAGTATTCCAATCTCCAAAAGGACCACCAACATTTATCTGCTCCCAGCAGTAGGTTAAAGGATCATTATCCGGGTCAGAACCCGATCCAGTAAGTTCAAAAGGTGTATTAATAGGAATACTGTAATTGCTTCCTGCAATAATAGCAGGAGGATTATTACCGGTTGAAATTTGTACTGCACAACTATTGCCAGAGCTATTAATGCTATAGGTAGTTATCTCATTTGAACTTATTGCATTGAAATATGGAATACTATGTGGCTCAAGATCATTAACTGATGTACAAATACCTGCGTAAGCCTGAATGGTAACTCCGCTACCGGGTTCTGAATTGGCGATGCTTGAACCGTTACCACTACAACTACCTGTAGCAGCATTAAATGTGTGATTCCCTCCAAATTGGTGGCCTATTTCATGGGCTACATAATCTATATCATAACCATCTCCTGTTGGTGTTGGGCTACCTGTAATACCACTAGCTTTTTGAGAGTTTGTACAAACCACACCCAAACCAGCAAGTCCGCCACCGCCGGTACTTACAGTATGACCAATATCAAAATTGGAAGAGCCTATGCGGTTAGTTATTTGAGTTTGACTTTCGTTTATCAAAGTGTTTGCATTATTATTACCTGCAAACGGGTCAGTTGTTGGGTTAATAAATACAAGCTTGTAATTACTATCAATTAATACTAGTCTTATTGCCACTTCGGTTTCATATACACCATTTACTCGATTTACTGTGGTTTGAATAGCGGCTAAGGCCTGTGGTAAAGTAACAGCAGTACCAAATCCTATTGCTCTTGCATATTCACCAGTGCAGGCAACTGCAAGTCTGTATTTACGTAAGGTTGGTCCAACACACTGTCCTGCCTGTGTACGGTTAGGGGTAGATAGCTTATCACCTGTATTCAGCAATTGACCATCTTCAAAAAATGGTTTTGGCGCCAAATCATTTTTGTTGTAAGAAATATAATTCATCAGGCTGCCGGGTGCATAGGGGTCTATATAAACAGCTCCTTTTACCGCAGAAAGAATTTGTGCATGAAAGCCTAATGCATTCCAGTCAATTTTAATCGTGGCATAGGGGTCATCAATACCCTGTCCGCTGTACGATTTAAAGTAAGGGAACATGGCTGCAAGTCCGGGTTGCATCATATCATATTTCACAATGCTGAACCTGCTGTAACTGCCGTCGGGCATAGGCAGGCTTAATATTAGCGGATGGTTTTTGGCATCAGGGGTAAACTCCTGTGGAGCTGTTTCCATAAAAGCTTTTACACCCAAAGTATCCAACTCAAGTGTGCGATATTTTTTTGGTACAATTTTTCTCACATCCTGATTGATGTGCAAACTTGTTTCTGAAACATCTTTCCAAAAACCAGATTGAGCCGAAGCGGCGAAGCAAGCGATAGTAAATAAGGTTAATAACCTTATGCGTGTAAATGTTTTTCTCATGATAAATGTTTGAACAATAAAAATGGAAAAGAATCCAACTGTAATATTACTAAGATTTGGAGAAATATTAGTTGATGCGTGTTGAATAATTAAAAAAATCATTCTTTGAATTACCCGATTTAACAATCACTCGCATAAAAGACAGGCTAAAAAATGCTTATTTTGCAAGCTGATATTAATTTGAAAAAATCAAATCAAATAAGGCGATTTCTGGCTGTTACGCTGCTTTCCATTTTCGCGATAGCGGTTACTCCTTCTATTATTTTTCACAATATACTTGCTCATCACACAGATGAAACTATTCAGCACCATCACACACAAAGTGAAGAATTAGCCAATGCAGGCATCAATTGTTATTGGAACAATCTTGTGTGTGAAGGAAGTTTTCTAAATAATTTTTGTTCGGTAGAACTTGTGGGGTTAGATACCTTTTCTATCGTTTATGTAATATATTTTACTACTCATTTTAGTCTATCCCCTCTTTATGTTGCTCTTCGGGGCCCACCTTCCACTGTATCCTGACTAAGCATATCTTTTGCGATTAATTGCTATACTTTTCAGGGTATTTAATATTGTTGTTATTCCTTAAAATGATTGGGGATATGCGGGCTCGTTCATTATATTATTTCATCCATTCAATACATTTTATTTCTTAATAAAATTGAATGTTTGCTCACTTATTAGATTATACAAATGAAAAAATTAAATATATTTTTCGTCTTCCCTTTTTTTATTTTCAATATTGCCTACGCTCAAACAACCAAGCCTGTAAGGCCAACTTTTAACTGCCATGTTTCTAACAAAAATACCGGGGAGCCTTTACATGGAGCATCTGTATATTTTCCCGATATAAAAATAGGAGGTATTACCAATGAAGCAGGTAATCTTTCGCTTCAAAATGTTCCCAAAGGAAAGTTTCTGATTGAAGTTAGTTTTCTTGGGTTTAGTTCTGTTGCAGTACCTGTTGAGATTGCTGGGAATGTTGAGAAAACTTTTGCCCTTTCTCCCTCTTATGTAGAAGCTGAAGCGGTAACAGTTACAGGCGTTTCCTCTGCTACATCAGTAAGAAGGACTCCTGTGCCTGTAACCATTATAAAAAAAGATGAATTGCTTCGTGGTTCATCTACCAACCTGATTGATGCATTAGCAAAGCAACCGGGAATTGCGCAAATTTCTACGGGTCCCGGCATTTCAAAACCCGTCATAAGGGGACTTGGATATAATAGGGTAGTAGTTGTAAACGATGGCATAAGGCAAGAAGGGCAGCAATGGGGAGATGAACATGGAATAGAAATAGACGAGTACAATGTAAACAAGGCAGAAATACTAAAAGGACCTGCTTCGCTCATGTATGGTAGTGATGCATTGGCAGGGGTAATCAATTTCATTTCATTTATTCCTGTACCGCAGGGCAGCATAAAAGGTAACCTGTTTGCAACATACATGACCAATAACCGGCAACGAGGCTTTCATGGAGATATTGGGGGAAATAATAATGGTTTTATATGGGGAGCCTATGGTTCATATAAATCTGCAGCAGATTATCAAAACAAATATGACGGATTTGTTTTCAATTCCAAATTCAACGAAAAGGATTTTGGGGGTCACTTTGGACTTAATAAACATTGGGGATACAGCCATTTTCTGGTGAGTAGTTTTGATCAAAACCCGGGTCTTGTAGAAGGAGCAAGGGACGGTGCTACCGGAAAATTTCTGAAACCAATAAACAATAATGGCGTGGAAGAAGAGGTAATTGCAACAAATGAAGATTTTAAATCCTCAAATCCGGAAATTCCGAATCAACGCATTCAACACTTAAAATTGACGACTGATAACAGTTTCAACCTGGGTAAAAACCGTCTGACACTTACTGCTGCATTTCAACGCAATCAAAGGAAAGAATTTGGAAACATTCTACTTCCTGATGAGCCTGGATTGTACTTTGATCTTAAAACCATCAACTACAATCTGCAATATCATTTTCTGGAAAAGATAAACTGGAAAACTACTATTGGCGTTAATGGTATGCACCAAACAAACGAAAACAAAGGTCAGGAATTTCTTATTCCTGCTTATTCATTAGTAGATATTGGTGGCTTCATTCACACACAAAAAAGATGGAATAAAATGACCCTTAGTGGAGGCGGAAGATTTGACAACAGACATATTGACTCAAAACTTCTTCAGGAGGGAGGAGAAGTAAAATTTGCACCTTTTTCAAAAAAATTTTCCAACATTTCGGCAAGTGCCGGATTGAGTTATGAAGCAGGTAAAACTGTGACATTAAAACTGAATCTTGCCCGAGGGTTCAGGGCCCCAAGTATATCTGAGTTAGCAAGTAACGGTGCCCACGAAGGAACTGTTAGATATGAGTATGGTGAACAAAATCTGCAATCAGAAACCAGTACACAAATAGATGCCGATGTAGAGTTGGGTACAGAACACGTGTCGCTCTCTGCAAACATTTTTTATACTTCAATCAAAAATTTTATTTTTTACCGAAAACTACAATCAACAACTGGAGGGGACAGCATTTTGACTGATGGCACCCAACAATTGTTTGCATTTAGATTCAACCAAGACAATGCAAAATTATACGGTATTGAAGCCAATTTAGATATACACCCGCACCCATGGGATTGGTTGCATATTGAAAATACATTTTCGTATGTAAAAGGTACATTGAGCGAAATACAGGATGGTAGCAAAAACCTTCCCTCTATTCCAGCAGCTCGTTTGATTAATGAGATAAAAGTGGATTTTTTAAAGAAAGGAAAAACGCTTCGCAATGTTTATGCAAAGATTGAATTGGACAATACATTTGCGCAGCACAATGCGTTTACAGGCTATAATACAGAAACGGCGACACCTGCTTATAGTTTGATGAATGCCGGCTTAGGGGGAGAATACATACACAAGGGTAAACAATTGTTCGGATTTTATTTTACTGCAAGCAACCTTACAGATGTAGCTTATCAAAGCCATCTTAGCCGGTTAAAATATACTGATGTAAATAATGTTACAGGTAGGCAAGGCGTTTTTAACATGGGGCGAAATTTTAGTATGAAAATAAATGTGCCGTTGAGTTTTTAACATTGTTGCCCAGGGATATAACAGAGGCCACATAAATCTAATTTTCAACAACGGTTACAATCAAAAGCACGTCGAATTGTAACCGTTGTTATTTGAGGTGAAATTATTCTTTGTAAGTTTGTTCAATGTTCCAAAACACTTGGCAACTTCTTTTAGAGGAAATAATAGGTGGCAAATTCAAATCGCTTGCCCGTGCCATTTCATTGGTTGAAAATGAAGTAGACGGTTACGAAATATTTTTACAAAGCTTACCGACTTCAACTACTCCCCTTATAGGAATTACTGGTCCTCCGGGTGCAGGTAAAAGTACATTAACCGATGCCTTAATAGGTGAGATGGTAGCCGGTGGTAAAAAGGTAGGCGTTATTTGTGTTGATCCTTCCTCTCCATTTAATCTTGGGGCTTTGCTAGGTGACCGAATAAGAATGAGCGAATGGTACAATCATCCCAATGTATTTATCAGGTCTTTGGCTACACGTGGTAGCTTAGGTGGTTTGCACCCCAAAATAATTGAGATATCAGATATTATGAAAGCTGCGGGTTTTGACTATGTAATAGTTGAAACGGTAGGTGTTGGGCAAAGCGAAATAGAAATAGCCGGACTTGCAGATGTTACTATAGTTGTGCTAGTTCCCGAAGCGGGTGATGAAATTCAAAACATGAAAGCCGGCCTGATGGAAATTGGACAAATATTCGTAGTCAACAAAGCAGACCGGCCCGATGCAGATTTGTTTACACGCAACCTTCGGCTTACATTACATACGGCACCCGGAGGCAATACAAATGAACCGGACGTAATCAAAACAATTGCAAATACAAAACTAGGAATAGATCTACTCTATACCTCCATTAAAAAATGTCTTTTGCATGTTCAGAGCAGCGACCGAAAATATTATTTATTGGCAGATAAAGCCTATCACCACTTGCAGCAGCAACGTATGAAAGATATCAGCCGCGATAAACTATTTAAAGAAATAAAGGAAAGCAATGCTCAAAATTTGTACTCCTTTTTGGCTAAGCATTATGGTTGATGCGGCCAATTACATTTTTGATGTAGCTTTCATTGTATTTATGTTTCCATCTTCTGTGGCTCCATAAATAATTAGAAGGTTTTCTGCGGATACATTCTTCTAAAAAACTTACATAATCAGCAGTAAGTTTACCAACGGGTAGTTCGTTAGGAGTTGTTGTTGCTAGTATTATTTCCGTCTTATAATATCCTCTTTTTACTTTGTAATTAAAAACAAATGCAACAGCGGTATTGCTGCTTCGAGCCCCTTTTTCAGGCCCCATAAAAAAAGCAGTTGGTTGTCCGAAAAAATTTATCCAAAAACTTTTTTCCGGGCTTGGAGGGTTTTGATCTGCAGCCAATGCAAGCGCATATCTGCCCCGGGATACTTCGTGAAAAGTGTTTCTAAAATTATAAGCATTTACTAAAATGGTATTGTACCTACTCCTCATTTTCAACAAAATTCTATCAACAGCTTTATTTGAGATTGGTGCATAAACACCTATCAACGGATAAGTAGTATTTCGTGCAAAGCCCCAGTTCATATACTCCCAATTGAAAAAATGTCCGCCATGTAACTGTACATTTTGACCGGTCTTATACAGTTCATTAAGTACTTCAAAATTGCCAGTCATTCTTTTATTGAACCCTTTATCATTTAGGGATAAAAATTTTATGGTTTCAATAAAAGTATCTATGAAGTTTTTGTAAAACTCTTTGGCAATTCGAATTCTTTCCTGATGGGTTTTTTCGGGAAATGCTATTGCAAGGTTAGTAAGCACAACATCTTTTCTATATGCTAATACATAATAAAACAGCACGTAAAAACCATCGCTAAGGAAATATAAAATACGCCATGGTATCAGTGAGAGGAGATAAAAGAAGCCATATATGATATAATACATTAGTTAATACTCGGTGTGTTTATTCTTCAGTTGATTCTAATTCTTTCTCCCCTTTCCACCACCTGTAGCCAATAAATCCTGCTATTGCAAAAGGAGTAAGCATCAGATAAACAATGCCGCTGTTTAGGCTTTGAGCTTTTTTCTCCCCCAACTGACCAGCGGTTTTGGTACATATAGAACATTGTGCCCAAACTGAATTAGAACAACTAATACCAATTATAAATATAAAAAACATTAGCCTCTTTTTCATACACAACTTCTTATTTGCAAAACTAATACAGAATTAGTTTGCTTTTGTTTGTTTTGAAGTTGTGAATTGCTAAACTTATGCAATCTTATAGTGGAAGAGAGAATTATGGAGCTCATTTTTTAAAAATTAGGTTAGTCACAACTGAGGTAGAATATTAAACGATAATTTTATATTCGTACTTTTAATAGTCAATTTAATAATACAATGGCATTTTTATTAACGGTAAATGGTAAAACACCTGCTATGGGAAATGGTTGTTTTATAGCTCCTAATGCAACAATAGTTGGGGATGTAATTATGGGTAATGAATGTAGTATTTGGTTCAATGCAGTAATACGTGGCGATGTAAATAATATTACTATAGGCAACAGAGTAAATGTACAGGATGGAGCAATTATACATTGTACTTATCAAAAACATGCCACTACCATTGGCGACAATGTTTCAATAGGTCACAATGCTATAGTTCACGGATGTACTTTGCACAGCAATGTATTGATAGGAATGGGTTCAATAGTTATGGATGGTTGTATAATTAATAGCAACTCTATTATTGCAGCAGGTGCTGTTGTTTTAGAAGGAACAATTGTAGAAACCGGGAGTATTTATGCCGGAGTTCCGGCAAAAAAAGTAAAAGACATTTCTCCAGAGAAAATAACAGGTGAAATAGACAGAATTGCCAATAATTATATAAAATATGCCTCATGGTTTGAAAACTATAATGCAGCATTGGAAAATAATATCTAATCGTACAACGTTATAATAGTTACCATGACAACAAGCAGTAACTTTGATACCGGATACACAAAGGAAAATTTATAGAATTAGTTAAAGTAAATTTTTATGAAAAAAGGAATTGTGATTATTGCTGCTGTTGGCTTTGCATTATCTATAACGGCTTGCAAAGCTAAATATGGGTGCCCAAGTAGTGGAAGAAATATGGGTGCGGAAAAACTAATAAGCGGTGATAAAAAGTCATTGAAAGAGGCAAAAAAAGCCGGGAAATTTAAACAGGGAAAAATCCCTTATTAAGAATTGGCTGTTTTTTATATATGGTGTACGTTGAAGCCTGGTAAGAATCCAGAAAAACGAATTTTTATTTTTCAATCCAATATCCAATATTTATGAGCTACCGTTTAACCTCTGCCTCGGGCAGTATTGAAGCAGTTATAGATGACAACTGCGGCATGAACAAATTCTACAGTATTGCCAACCTGTTGGTGCAGGAGTGTAAAGTGAAGTTTGTAGCTAAAGACGACTTCAGTGATAACATAGACTGGCACTTTACCTACAAAGGTCATCCCCTAATGCTCCATTACAACATTTACAATGGAGTTTCAGTTTGTAACAAAAACAGTAAAGACAACGAAGCCGTCAATGAGATAGCTACTGTTTTGGAAAGAAAATTCTATTAATATTTTATATCGGTCATTGTATCAAGTATAGACAGGTAACTTACATATCTGTCTGTATCTATTGTGCCCGTATTTACACCCTGTTTAATAGCACATCCCGGTTCATTTATATGCATACAATTATTAAACTGACAACCGTTTAATAGTCTCCGCATTTCAGGAAAATAATGCGAAAGTTCTTGTTTTGAAATATCCACCAAACCTAGCTCCCTTATTCCGGGTGTGTCAATCACCTTGCCTCCGTTGGGCAGGTCAAACATTTCTGCAAAAGTTGTAGTGTGCATCCCCTTTCCGCTCCAGTTACTTACTTCTTTAGTTCTTAGTGTTAGTTCAGGAAATATTGAGTTTATAAGCGATGATTTACCTACACCGCTGTGTCCGCTCAAAAGTGTGGTTTTGTTTTTCAGTACTTCTTTTACTTCATCTATGCCCAATCCATTTACTATACTTGTAAGTAGTACTTTATAACCAATCTGTTCATACACCTGCTTAAGGTGTTCAAAACGATCCATTTCTTTTTGTCTGTAAACATCTGCTTTGTTGAATATGATAATAGCCGGCAGGTGATATGCTTCGCATGAAACAAGGAACCTGTCTATAAACCCCGAAGAAGTTTTTGGGTCTTTTAGTGTAGCAAATAACAGGCTTTGATCCAGATTAGATGCAATTATATGGTGTTGATTTTTATTGTGAGGAGATGTACGGGCTATATAATTTCGCCTGTCCTTAATTTCATAAATAGTTGCTGTTTTTTCAAGTTCGTTTTCCAGTTCCATTTCTACCTCATCGCCTACTGCGATAGGATTAGTGCTGGTAGAACCGCCAATTTTTAATACGCCTTTTATTCGGGCATTATAAAGCTGACCATCGGCCGTTTTGGTAATATACCAGCTACCGGTTGATTTGTAAACGAGAGCGGAGAGTAAATTCATGGAGTCATTAAGTCATTGAACCATTTTCAAATTTGCATATTGTTTAAAAGTCAAGTCCTAATGCAAAATACCATATTGGTTTTCCTTTAAAAATACCATTCATTTCCCAGGCAGCATCTAATTTCATAAAATAACCTAGCAACGTGCTTCTTACACCAAAACCATATCCACCTGCAAATGGGCCAATGCCTCCTGCTTTTGTTCTAAAGGTTATGGCCGGATCATCACCTGTATAAACAGAATTTGGTCTTTCTATTTTATCATACTTACCATTCCAGGCTGTACCAAGATCGGCAAACTGCACTATCTGAAAGTTACGAATAAAGGCATTATTGATCGGCTTATTAAATAGCGTAGAGAAAACGGGCAATCTAAATTCACTGTTAATGACAAAGGCATTATTTCCGTTTGCAACATTCTGATTAAACCCACGTAGGTTTACCGCCAAACTTTGAAAAGCATAATTCTGATCCGGATCAGGTCTATTTTGATTATTGAATTTTGGACTTAACCAACCATCTACCCCGCCTGCATAATAAATTAGTTTTTGAGCTCCCCAACTAAAGTCGCCTGCTGTACGTACCGCCCATATAAAATTGCGGTAGATTGGGTAGTAATGACGTGCATCAAATCCAAAATTGAAAGTGAACTTTCCTGAATTTTCTGCATCGTTTAGCGGAAGGTTGGCGTCCATATATACTTTATACCTTAACCCATGCCATATATTCTGACTTGGATTTATAGTATTATCATGTACATATTCTAACCTGCTAAGCACAAAAGTTTGTAAAATGTCTGGTAAAAATAGTGGCAATGGATCAGGCACACCTGCACTTGTAAATGGACGAATTACTGTTCTATCTCTTCTGTAAGCAGCAGTAAGTCTAATGCTTTTAATTTCATTTAGCGGATAGCTTCCGTTAAATTGATACAAATTAGTAAACTGTTTTACATCGCTAACAAATTGAAAATTGTTGCCAATGATTTGTGCAGCGCCACTATTTGCAACTCTATAATATGAAACACCCCAATCAAATCGTCGGCGGAAATTTTTAAATCCAAACAAATATTCATTGTCTGATAAGTTGGTGCCGAGTCTAAATGCACCATTGAATTTTATATCCTCTAGCAAGTCACTAACTCCCGCATTAAAAGTGAAATTCAAATTTGCCCCGTTGCTTAACTGTATTGGGCCGCCTCCACCTGCATAGGGCTGATATCTGTTTATAAGAATGTTGTTGGATACTCCTGCTACAAGAAAATCACTTGCAAACTTAAACCTGTAATTAAATAGTTTGAATGTTTTTAACTGTGGTATCTGAATTATAGCAACTTCTGACTCATTTAAATCCTGTAGCGTTGAATCCTTTTTCTCATTTTCAAATTCACTTTGAAATTCGGGTTTATTATCAGACGCTTTTTCATCTTTTATTGATGCAGTAACCTTTCCTTCCTCGGCCCGTTTTTCACTCATCAGCTTTTTCATATATTCTGTTGGCCGGGCATTAATATTTCTATTGCGCAGCGTTATAGAATCTACCCGCAGCTTATACAGGAATTTCATATCAGATTGGCGGGTTACTTCGCTTACTTGTCCCCTGTCTCCTGCTATTCGTGTCTCCAGCAAACTGCTTTGATAGTTGGTTAGGGGAAAGGTATAGGTTGAATCTTTTGTTACCTGAAATGTACTAATGCTATCCGGTTCGTTTTTTTGCCAGGCTATTAATGTACTGTCCAGATCTTTATCTGTGGGGTTTCGTAATACCTCATCTCCTATATAAAACAAGGTATCTAATCCTTCTCTTTGTGTTGTAAAAAATCCTGCCCAACGATTGCCTATACCGTTTTCGTCGCTCACATAAGTAAAGTGGTTGACATTGTATTGCATTGGGCTGCGGGCATTTCCAAACTTTAAATTGGTAAGCTGTGTGATTTGTTTTTTGGTGAGGTAATCAAGCAAAAAAACATTGAACCTGCTTTTGCTTGCCAATACCGTATCAGAATCAGGAGCTTCAGGACCAGGTCTGTTACTTGAGAATATAATACCCGTTTTGTTTGGAAACGCTACAAACGAGGCATCAACATCATCATACACATCATTGGTAAGTTGCTCCAGTTTTTTATTGTCTATTTTATAGGTAAAAATATCTGTGTGGCCATTTTTTACAGCAGTAAGCAAAAGCGTATTTTTATCTAGCAAATATTGCATATCCAATATCTGATCGAGTCCTTCTATCTCTTGTTTAAAATTTTTGTATCGGGCAGTTACATCATATACAAACATTTTTATTTTTCCGTCTTCCCAATAAACAACGGCAACTCTTGTTCCTTTTCCATCCCACGCCATAATTGGGTATGTGGGGTTGATTTCTGTTTTTACACTTCTGACTCCATATTTCAACAATGTTTTTTCCAACTCATAATTTTCATAATAGCCAATTGAGTAAATACCTTTTTTGTATTGGACAACAACATAGCTTTGGTTTCGTGGATTAGGATTGGCCTGAAATCTGAAAAAGTCTTTACGGTTATCTATTTCTTCAGTAACAGATACAACACCCTTTGGTACATTTCTACGTTGCCTCAAATCCTTGTAGTATTTATCCTGCTGAAAGTCCATAAATTCTGTAAGTACATCCTTAAACTTCTTTTTTGTGATACGCAAAGAAGCTGCATTGAGGCTTTTGTAAATACGAGCCAGATATATGAAATAAGAAACGTTTTCCTTTTTATATTTCTCATCAATATAATACCAGAAAGCTGCACCAGCCAGCATTGGCTTGTCAAAAGCAAATTGGTAAAAGTTTCTATAACTATCACTCAACATGGCGTTACGCAGGTCATCATCTTTTTGTGTACTCCATCTTTCTGCTACATAACTTACATAACCATCTGTAAGCCATTGTGGTAAATCTAACAGTGCGGCATTGCTTGCAAACTCACCAATGTCATCGCCAAACAACATATTGTCTAGTAAAACTTTTGCAATGCCTTCTCTGATTTGTTGCTTAAGATGAGCATGGTTTCCGTCAAAATAAACCGGCATTTTATTATTGACCAACTTGGTTAATCCACCGCCTGTAGTGTTAAGCATATCTGTACCCAAACCAATATTGGTGCTGCGGAAGTCATTGTAATTATTATAAACAACTATGTTTATTGAACGCTGCAGACTATACTCCATTTGGTTTTCTATACCCGGCAATTCGCTTTCTGCAATTTGCACTGCATACTTACCAAGTTCTAAACCGCCTTGAGTAAAATATGTATAGAAATTAGGTGACTCATAAAACTTCCAGATAAATTTTTTATGTTGTACCCTGTTACGACCAAACTCCACGGCATTTACCTGAGACAATACTGTTAAAGAAATAAAACATAGCCCAACGAAAACCAACATTCTTTTGCACTTACTGTTATCTTGCATATCCAATCTTTAGAAGATTTAAAATTAAGGTAAAATCATTGTAATCATAGTAAAATTGAGTGTATGCTTTCAGTTAAGAATTTTGTTTTCAATCCGGTTGCCGAGAATACCTATATTATTTACAATGAACAAAAACATGCCATCATTATTGATCCCGGCTGTTATTTTGATGAAGAGAAGCAACAATTGGCGCTTTTTTTATCAACAAATGGCTTAACTCCAGTACAATTGATTAATACCCATTGCCACCTTGACCATGTATTTGGCAACAAATGGGTATATGATATTTTGGGTCTTGAATTGTACATTCATAAGAATGAAGAAATGGTGCTCAATTTTGCTCCACAGGCGGGTCAAAACTGGGGAATGCCTTTTGAAAATTATGCCGGTCCATTACATTTTTTAAAACAGGATGACATAGTTAAAGTTGGTACAGATAGACTAAAAGTTTTGGAAACACCCGGCCACTCACCCGGAAGCATAAGTTTATACTGTGAGGCTCAAAAGTTTGTAATATCCGGCGATGTATTGTTTAGAGAAAGTATTGGGAGAACTGACCTGCCGGGTTGTAATCATGCAGCATTAATAGATAGCATTCAACAACAACTAATGACACTGCCCGAGGATGTAATAGTATACAGCGGTCATGGTGAGGAAACTACCATTGGTTATGAGAAAAAGAATAACCCATTTTTAAGAATTTAATCATTAGATGTATTAATTCGTTTTGCTAAACATAAAACTCACTTTTTAACTATGTCTACAATACTTATAACAGGTGGAACAGGGCTGATAGGAAATGCATTAACAAAAATGTTGTTGGAAAAAGGACATCGTTTAATTATTTTATCCCGCTCTCCTCGTAAATCAACTTATAACAACCTTAATTATGCTTTATGGGATGTGAATAAACAAACAATAGATACAAATGCTATAATTGAAGCAGATTATATTATTCATTTGGCGGGTGCCGGTGTTGCCGATAAGCGTTGGTCCGAAAAAAGAAAAAAAGAAATAAAAGAAAGTAGAGTACAAAGCAGTACATTATTGGTAAATGCATTGAAAAACAATCCCAACAAGGTAAAGGCTGTAATTGCTGCCTCCGCTACGGGTTGGTACGGTGAGGATGACTACCAATCTAAAGGTAAAAAACCGTTTATCGAAGAAAAGCCTGCCGCAAAAGACTTTTTAGGTGAGACCTGCCGGCTTTGGGAGGCAAGTATAGAACCGGTTACCGCCTTAGGCATCAGGTTGGTAACATTGAGGACAGGTATTGTACTTTCTAATGATGGAGGGGCTTATGTAGAATTTAAGAAACCATTAAAAATGGAAATAGCTGCAGTGTTGGGCAGCGGGCATCAAATAATTAGTTGGGTGCATATAGAAGATATATGCAGAATGTATTTATTTGCTTTGGAAAATGAAGAAATAAAAGGAGCATATAATGCAGTTGCCCCTATGCCGGTTTCTAACAAAATATTAATGCTTTTGTTGGCAAAAAAAATAAAAGGGAAATTTTTTATACCCCTTCATGTGCCCTCATTTGCATTAAAAATAATATTGGGCGAAATGAGTATAGAAGTACTCAAAAGTGCAACAGTGAGTGCTTCAAAAATTAAAGAAGCGGGTTTTACATTTTTATATCCTTCAATAGAAATTGCAACAGATCAATTAACTGGTAAATAAATCTTAATTATATACTCTATTTGTACCCGAACATCTCATTTAATCCTGGTTCATACCCTGTTTTTATTGTTTGGCATGTTTTTTCTAATGTAATTACTGAATTAATTTTCTTTGGTCATTTGTTAAAATGTTTTTGTGGAACAAAAATAAATGCACAATAAATTTTACACCTTAACAAATTGCCTAAAATTGCATTATTTAAAAATCTGCTAATGCTAATAACTTTCAAAAAAACTTATATGAAAAAGGTACTTTTCTCAATTGCAACAATCGGAATTTTTATATCTTGTAATACAAATCCAAAAACAGAAACTACAACAACTACAGTAATACCGGCTATTTCCAATGCCGACTCTATTAACCGGGCACAGGCAGATAAAAATCAGTCTGTACAGATGAATGGTGTTAGTGACACTATTATAGGTAGTGACGGACAAATGTATATTAAGGCAAAACAAGGATCGGAGCCTACAACCCAGGCTGCACCTCCTGCCAGGGTTCCAAAAACTCCAAGAAAAATGGTGAGAAATAAGCCATTACCCATAAAAAATTCAAACAATACTGGTTCATCAAACAATAATACAAATAATCAAGGATCAGGAAACAATGGCACAGGTTCAACTGCTAATAATGGTACAGGTAGTAATACAGGAACAGAAACATCAACAACTCAAACAGAAGAGCCAAAAAAGAAAGGCTGGAGTAATGCTGCAAAAGGCACTGCAATTGGTGCAGCAGGTGGTGCTGTAGCTGGTGCTATTATTAGCAAAAACAAAGGTGTTGGCGCTGTAGTAGGAGGTCTGATAGGTGCAGGTGGTGGTTATATTATTGGTCGCAAAAAAGACAAAAAGAAACAACAGGCAGATAGTACTGCTAACCAATAATAAAGCTTTTAAGCAAATAAAAAACGTCACTGATTGGTGACGTTTTTTATTTGCTATATTAACTTACCGTTTTAGGTTGATATATAAAATATTCAGCTTTCTTACTAAAATCCATATTGAGTGGCTGAAGTTTGTTTGCCAAAAGAATAGCTCCGCGACACATTTCCTACCCAGTCAAACAGTGATGAACAGAATGACCATAGTTTTTTAAACAACAAATTTTTTCTTTCAAAGTTGGTATCCCAAAAATCAACTTTATAAATTGTAACAACTACCAATGCTTTATCGGCAAGTGTGTCCGACATTTCTTCTCTAGATTTTCCGGTTAATGAGGCTGCCTCATCGTTATTATAAATTACTTTCGCTTTTCCCAAGATATTCATGAAGTAGCTTTTTCCTTTTCTGAAATAATTTAAGCCTACCGGAAATTCCTGCGTGTATTGTGCAAGCAATTGTTTGGGCTTGTTTATAAAGAAGGTTATAGTACCATTCTCATTTACAGTTGAGGAATGAATAATGGAGTTATTGATATGAAAATCATCATTACTATGGCAATAAAAAATGGCATATTTTAAGTCTTCAATTTTTTTAGCAATAAAATTTTGCAACTTTTCATTTTTCATAATCTGTAAATGATAATATAAATAAATACTCCAGGGCAATATTGTTTAATCATGTTTTTTTAAAAAACATGCTATAATCTACTGTCCTTAAATGTTTGAAATATAAAAACGCATACAGGGGTTTTTTATTTCCTATGGGGAAAACTTGAATAAATTTGAAAGGGTTATGAGCATTTAAGTCTTCACTCCTCGTGATGTTTGCCGGCAAGGCTTTCAGGCTGTGTTTCTATTTCCTTGGCTTCTCTTTTTATAATGAAAACAGCGGTTTCGTCAGGAGTTATTCCTCCTCCATAATTTAACGCATATACTTTGGTAAACTCAGCTCCAAAATATAATATTATTGAAGTGTAATAGACCCATGTAAGAATGATAATAACAGAAGCTGCAGCGCCGTATGTGGCTCCCAGATTACTTCTACCTAAGTAATAACTGATTGCACCTTTTCCCAAAATAAAGAGAATAGAAGTAAATGCAGCACCTGTGATTGCATCTCTCCATTTAATTTTTCCATCAGGAAGTACTTTGAATATAATTGCAAATAATAAAGCTATAATCATGAAAATAATTGCCCAGTTTATAGCATAGAAAATATACACGGTAGTGTGCGGAAAATAAACAGTCAGCCTGTCGCTTAAGATATCTAACAAAGCACTTAAAACCAATGAAACCATTAACAAAAATCCAAGGCTTACAATAAGTGAAAATGACAAGGCTCTGTTTGTCAGATATTTTAATATCCCTCGTTTTGGTTTTGCCTTTAGCGACCATATAAAATTTATAGAATCCTGAATTTCTGTAAAAATACCCGTGGCCCCAATTATTAATATAGCTACACCTACTATAGTGCCAACAACCCCTTTGCCACCAAGCGTACTTGCTTTAATTATTTCCTGAATTTGTTCTGCTGCAGTATCACCTAACAACTTGTGAAGTTGAAAAAAGATTTTACCCTGTATAGCTTCGCGACCAAAAAATATTGAGGATAAAGAAATAACAATGATTAGTAAAGGACTAATTGAAAATACCGTGTAGTAAGAAAGGGCTGCACTAAGCTTTATACAATTATCATTGCTAAATGCAATGCCTGCTCCTTTTATAACCTTCCAATACTTCTTAATTACTTTCATTTTTTTTCGGCTACCATTAATATTGATTCATCCAATATAATAACAAGGTTTTTTATTAATGCCCTAAAGATAATTCTACCTAACAATATGGGTAAAATTTTAGTGGCAAGGTTTTTTAATTTTTAAAATAAAATATATAATTATGAGAAGTATTTTGTACGTGATTGCAGTCATACTAGTTATTGGATGGATTTTTGGATTCTTTTATGCAAGTGCCGGTGGATTGATTCATATTTTACTTGTACTTGCTTTGATTTCCATCATACTTGGGGTACTGCGTAGGGCTTAGCTCTTTATAAAAAATAGAAAAGCTATCGCAATGGTAGTTTTTCTATTTTTTAATTAAACTAAATTAGAGACTTTAGAACCCAAACACTTACTGAACCTGCGTTCACAAAAAAGTCAGCAAAACCATTTTCATCAACAGCAACTTCAGCGCTATGTTTTTCGAGCAAATCTGTAAACAATTTGCCGGCATATTTTATCCCAATCTCCATATTTTTAAATCCATCGTCTCCATTACTCATTAATACAGCACATCCCTTGTGTTCTTCATCACCCTCACGGGTAAAACCTACACAATTAGGATGATCAAAATAATCTCTTTGCAATCCATAAGCATGATCTATACGTGCTTTTAGCAGAAGTTCTAATTCATCTACTTTATTTAAAACTATTTCATATTCATTACCATCTCTTCCTTTGTCTTTATAAGATGCCCCATGAAGGTCAGGATAAAATACACATGGATAACCTTCTTGCCTAAGCAATATGAGTGCATACGCCAATGGTTTAAACCATGCTTCCACCGGTGCTTCCAATGCTTGTAAAGGTTGTGTGTCATGATTGTCCACAACAGTTACAGCTTTTTCCGGCATTACCTGAACCAATGTTTCGTTGAAAATTTTTGATAGGTCATAGTCCTTCCCTTGCTTGCTGGCATTATGAAAATTGTTGTGCAGTGATGAGTCAAACAAACTCATTTTTCCTTCTGTTGCCTCTATATATTTTAACAACAAATGAAGATACCCTGGTGCCCAATACTCCCCAACTGCAAAAATCTCTTTGCCGGTAGTCTCCCTAATTTTTGCCAGCCATTCATTATAAAATTTTGGAGAAATGTGTTTTACCGCATCTAATCTTACCCCATCAAAACCAATATTATCATGATACCAATATGCCCATTTATTTAACTCTTCCCTTACAGCTGGGTTTCTGAATTCTATATCGTTGAACATTAAGTAATCATAATTTCCTTTTTCATCATCCACTACCTCTTCCCAGTTATCTCCCCATTCCTGTATGAATCTATATATCCCCGTTTTACCACTCGTGTTATCATAATCCACACCACTAAAACAATGGTGTGACCACATAAAATTAGAGTGTTTCTCTTTACGCCCCGGGAATGTAAATTTTGTAAATGCTTCAATTTCATAAGGCTCCGAAATCTCCTCTTCCCGGTTTTCGGGATTTACTTTTACAGCAGTAACGATTTCTGTCTCATCACCACCCCCTTTGTGATTTAAAACAATGTCTGCAATCACTTGTATACCAGCATTTTTTAATGCCTCTACCGCTTTTTGATATTGTTTTTTGGTTCCATAACGGGTTCTGATTGATCCCTTTTGATTGAACTCTCCCAGGTCATAGAGATCATATACATCATATCCTACACTGTTTCCCCCGGCGGCTGCTTTATAAGCAGGCGGCAACCATACCGCTGTAATTCCGAGTCCGGCCAAATATTTTGCACTATTCTCTACCTCTTTCCACCAGGTACCTTCTTGAGGTGTGTACCAATGAAAGTATTGAATCATTGTACCATTTAACATACAACAGTTATTAAGTGAATTAAATTTTCAAAAATCTACATGGAAAAGGTACACTTTTCAATAAAGAATAATTAGGGTTTTATTTTTTTATTAAAATCTTCCACTTTATTTAAAAACTCCGTCAACTTAGTATCTGCGTAGGGACCATAAGCATCTACAACTGTTCCTTTTGCACCATCCTCGGTTTCTATCACATACAATATAGTATTATCATTGGGATCAGACTGCCCTTCGAATCGGAAAAAGTTAGAAATATGTATTTCTTCCGGATTATAAATTTTGTTGGTTTTTAGAGATTTCAAACCTTTGTCATTAATCTTAAAATCATCGTCATAGCCATCTAAAACCATTTTGTTAAGACAAGCTGCCAAAGATTTCATATGTGGAATCTGGTCATTGTTTTCTATCGTTGAATTGTTTTCCATAATATCGTATTTATGCCACAAGTTGAATTGGCGGATTATTAAATCATCATAGAAAATAAAAGCCTGTTTGAAGACAGGCTTTTATTTTTTTTAACTCACATTTTCATGCATGTCCCTGTATTTTTTTATCAGATCATGTGATTTTTTTAGATTGCTTTTTTGATTAGAAATCAATTGACGGATTTCTGTACTCATGTAAGCATCGCTTTCCAGTGCTGCATCATATGCACGTTGTGCTACATCTTCGCCATACTCGCAAGAACCTAAAATGCTTTCGCGGTCTTTGCCCGAGATAGCTGCTTTTAGGTCCATCCATATACGATATACTTTACCTGATAAGGTGGTGTCTGTAGAAGCATCACCACCTAAACGACCCACTTCCTGTGTAAGTTCTGCGGCATACTTTCTGCTTTGGTCTGCCATTTCGGTAAATGTTGTTTTCAGATCCATGTCTGAATCTTTAGATTCATTTGCTGCCTTTTCGTAGCCAACAACACGATCATTATTAATCTGAATAAGATCGTTAATTACTTCAACCAATTCTTCCTGCTTTTCCATAATAATGTTTTTAAAATTTTATTTAAGTATTGTTTTGATTTAATTAATAAAAAATAAGACCATAGGTAAATGGATATTTATTGGATATTGCACCCCACTATACTATTTATAATATTTAAGGTCATTGTGAAAATCTTTCCCCTTATATCTATTGATTCACAATTCTTTACCGACAATTTTCTTATTTTGGATATTTATTTGTTGTTTTATACACTAATTAATAAGGCACAATTTTTTCCCCACTATTTAAAATTATAACCATGAAAAAATTACTTCTAATCTCCGGCTTTTTAGTTTCGTTTTATTTTTCTGATGCCCAAAGCATGGGAAGAACATATAAAACAGCTTTGGGTGTAAAATTTTGGGATGGTGCAGGCGTTTCCTTTAAAACATTTTTGCAAGGTCAAAATGCCCTGGAGCTCATCGGCTACTTTTATAAAAACGGAACCCGCATTACAGGGCTATATGAAATACATGGTAATATAGATGGTGCCGCAGGATTAAAATGGTATGTAGGACCAGGTGCCCACATTGGCTTTTATAATAAAAAATATTATGATGGTAATGCGGTCGCAGGTATAGATGGTGTATTGGGTCTGGATTATAAAATAAACAAAGCCCCATTAAATATGTCCTTAGACTGGCAACCCTCTTTTGAGTTTGGTGATAATCGTGGTTTTATTGGTAATTGGGGGGGATTTGCAATTCGTTACACGTTTTAGAATGTTTGAGAATTATGAAAGAATGGACGGCAGCATATCAACATATTAACTTAGAAAATTTAATCTCCCTTGGAATTGCTTATGGCATAAAACTTACAATTGCGACCCTTTTGTTAATTATTGGATTTTGGCTCATTAATCGTTTGCTGAAAGTTGCAATCAATCATTTACATGTCAGAAGTTTCGATAACACTTACAAAAAGTTTACCCGCAATCTGCTCAATTTTGGTCTAAAATCTGTTTTAATTATTGCAATTTTAAATTTTGCAGGGTTTAGAACCACTTCTGTTATTGCATTATTAGGCGCTGCAGGTCTTGCGGTGGGTCTGGCTTTACAAGGTACCCTAACAAATTTTGCAGGAGGCGTATTGTTGATTCTTTTCAAGCCCTTTAAAGTTGGTGATACAATAGAGACACAAGTTAAAAAGGGGATTGTTACTGAAATACAGATTTTTACTACACTTATAAGAACTGACGACAACAGAATAATTATTATTCCCAACAATATGCTATCAAATGGAATAATTGAAAACTATACTTACCAAAAAAATCATGCTATTGATGTGAATGAGGATGATTGACCTTTTATGTACTCCACCTGCGGATGTTTTTAAAATTGTAATATCCTAAGTACAACATGTAATTCTTGTATTTTTGTTTGAAACTTTCAATATTGAGCTTAATTATTCATACCGAAGAACTTATCAAAAGTTATCGCAACAGAACAGTTGTTAATCATGTTTCAGTTTCGGTAACACAGGGTGAAATAGTTGGGCTACTTGGTCCAAACGGTGCTGGTAAAACCACTACATTCTACATGGTAGTGGGACTTATAAAACCCGATGAAGGCAAAGTTTACCTGAACGAGCAGGATATTACCAACATGCCCATGTACAAACGGGCACAAATGGGCATTGGCTATCTGCCACAGGAAGCAAGTGTTTTTAGAAAACTGTCTGTGGAAGATAACATAAAGGCAGTATTAGAAATGACCAAACTGCCGAAGAAAGAGCAAAGGGATAGATTAGAAAACCTGATTGAAGAATTTAACCTTCACCATGTACGCAAAAACAACGGCGACAGCCTAAGCGGTGGCGAAAGAAGAAGAACCGAGATAGCCCGTGCACTTGCTGTTGACCCAAAGTTTATTTTGCTGGACGAACCCTTTGCCGGCGTAGACCCCATAGCCGTAGAAGATATACAGTCTGTAGTTGCCAAATTGAAATACCGCAACATAGGCATACTGATTACTGATCACAATGTAAATGAAACGTTATCCATCTGCGACCGCGCCTACCTGCTGATAGAAGGAAAAATCTTTAAACACGGTACTGCTGAAGAGTTGGCAAACGATGACCATGTACGCCGTCTTTACCTGGGTACAAACTTTGAACTGCGCCGTAAAGATTGGATTATAGATATGGAACGGGACAATGCTTTGCAGAAGGCTGCGGAGAAGGCGGGGGAATTGTAAACCTTATAAATTTGGGAGAATCAAATAGTAAAAGTATTTATATAAATATTTGGTGTTAAATTTATTACACATATCACCTCCCCACATATACCATCAATATATTCATATTACTTAGATTTACCCCGCTTATGCGACTTGCTTGCCCGAGTATTGTGTAGTATTTTCCAATCCTTATTGCCTCTCTACAAAATCCAAAAGTTAGTGAACATTCCCAACAACAATGTACTCCAACTCAAACTTTAGTGTACATTTGTACACAAAAGTTCATATAACTTAAGTATGCCCATAGGTAAATACATTCAACAACCTTCCGGTTACAAAGCATTTGTACCCGATGCTTTTCCGTCCGACGATTTGTTGGAGTTTCCTACAGCCATTGTGACTAAAGCAGCCCTGGCAGAGCGGCTTACAGGAAAGTTGGATGGCATAACGCAAATATTGCCCTATTCCGATTTTTTTCTAGGCATGTATAGTATGAAAGACGCGACCAGTAGTGCCCAAATAGAGGGTACAAGGGCAACTATGATGGATGCTTTGGAAATGAAGGCCGGGCTAAACACAAAACAAACGGATGCGGGTGATATCTTGTTTTATTTAAAGACTCTGAGTTATGGTACAGAAAGGCTGAAATCTTTTCCTTTTTCACTTCGCTTTATAAAAGAACTGCATAAAACATTAATGACAGAGGCAAGGTCATCACACTTTGCTGACCCTGGCGAATATCGCAGATCGCAGAATTGGATAGGTGGAGCCACAATACAAAGTGCATTGTTTGTGCCACCACCGCCTGTTGAAATGAACACGGCTTTGGGAGACCTCGAAAAATTTATTAATAATGAAAGCCTGATGCCAGTATTGCAGGCAGGGATTCTTCATGCTCAGTTTGAAACCATACACCCTTTTCTGGATGGAAATGGCCGTACCGGCAGGTTGCTGATTACTTTGTTTTTATTTCAGCGTGCAATACTGGAAAAACCAGTTCTATTTTTAAGTACCTTTTTTAAGAAAAATCAGCAACTGTATTATGACAAATTAAATTCATATCATAATAATCAACCGCATGATTGGCTACATTTTTACCTTGATGGCGTTATTGAAACAGCAAATGATGGCATAACCACATCAAAAAAAATAGCAAGACTGCGAGAAGATGATATGAGAACGTTACAGGCTTTAGGAAAAAGAGAGGCTACCAGCGGCGTAAGATTTCTACAGGAGCTATTTAAAAATCCATTGACTAGTAATAGTCTTACTGCAAAATCTATGGGTTTTGGCCGGACGGGTGCACTAAAGTTGATAGATCGGTTTATAGAACTCGACATACTAAAGTTATTGGATGAAAATGTTAAATATGGCAAGACATACGCTTATAGAAAATACATTGATATTTTCAATGAATAAACTATGCAAATTATCGCATTCTTACTTATCTCCCCATATACACCATCAATATCTGCACATCACTCGGATTAACACCACTAATCCGGCTTGCCTGCCCCAGCGTTTGCGGACGTATTTTCAGGAATTTTTGCCTGGCTTCGTTAGAAAGTGAATGGATTTTATCGTAGTCAAAAGCATCAGGAATGATCAATTCCTCTAATTGGCTCATTTTTTCTACCAATTCTCTTTCCTTATTAATGTAGGTATCGTATTTCACCTGTATTTCAGCCTGTTCAAGGCTGTCAGTAGTAAAGTCCTTGGTTAGTTCCGCTAGTTTCTCTGATGCAGCAACCATATCGTTTAATGATACATTTGGGCGCAACAATAACTGTGATAATTTTTGTTTTGTCACCAATGCTGCCGAACCTATTTCATCAAAATATCCGTTTATTTCTTCGGGTTCTACTGCATAGTCTTTCATCAGTGTTTTTAACTTTTCTACTCCTTCTCTTTTTGCCAACACTTTTTCCATCCTTTCCTGCGAAGCGAGGCCAAGTCTAAAACTTTTTTCTGTCAGCCGCAGGTCAGCATTGTCCTGACGCAGCAAAGTGCGGTATTCTGCCCGGCTGGTGAACATGCGGTAAGGTTCATCAGTTCCCTTACTTATCAGGTCATCTATAAGTACCCCTATATATGCTTCACTCCTTTTAAGGATTAAAGCTTCCTGGTTGCAGGATTTTTGGTGTGCATTTATTCCGGCCATTAATCCCTGACAGGCGGCTTCTTCATAGCCGGTAGTTCCATTTATTTGTCCTGCGAAAAAGAGGTTTTCAATTTGTTTGGTTTCCAGCGAATATTTCAACTGATTGGGCGGAAAATAATCGTACTCAATCGCATACCCCGGGCGGAACATTTTACAGTTTTCAAAACCCGGCACCATTCTCAATGCCTGCATCTGCACCTCTTCGGGAAGTGAGGTAGAAAACCCATTCACATAAATCTCCACTGTATTAAACCCTTCCGGTTCAACAAAGAGTTGATGTCTGTCGCGGTCTGCAAAACGGTTAATCTTATCTTCAATACTTGGGCAATACCGTGGCCCAACACCTTCTATCCTACCCTGATACATAGGGCTGCGATCAAATCCTGTCTTTAAAATATCATGTACAGTTTGGTTGGTGTAGGTTATAAAACAGCTTCGTTGTTCCTGTGTTGTTATCTTTTTTACATCGGTATAGGAGAACCCAACAATTTCATCATCGCCCTTTTGTTCTTCCATTTTGGAATAGTCAAGGCTACGTCCGTCAATTCTTGGTGGTGTGCCGGTTTTCAGGCGGTCACTTTCAAAGCCCAATTCAACCAACTGCTCGGTTATACCTATTGAGGCTTTTTCAGCCATTCTTCCTCCGCCAAACCTTTTTTCGCCTATATGAATAACTCCGTTTAGAAAAGTACCACTTGTAACCACCACAGATTTGGAAGCTATTTCGTGTCCCAGCCCTGTTACAACTCCACAAGCTTTTCCATTTTTAATATTAATGGATTGAACCGTATCCTGATAAAAATCTACGTTGGATGTGTTTTCCAGCATTTCCCTCCACTTTAGATGAAACAACATCCTGTCACTTTGTGCCCTGGGACTCCACATGGCCGGGCCCTTGCTTTTATTTAGCATCCTGAATTGAATCATGGTAGCATCTGTAACAATGCCGCTATAACCGCCAAGTGCATCTATTTCTCTCACAATCTGCCCTTTGGCAATGCCACCCATTGCGGGATTGCAGCTCATTTGGGCAATGGTTTGCAGATTCATGGTAACTAACAGAACCTTACTGCCAAGATTTGCGGCAGCAGCAGCAGCTTCACATCCGGCATGTCCGGCACCCACTACTATTACATCGTACGTTTGAAACATAGCGCAAAGGTAATTTTTCGTTGTATAGTAGAAACAAAAAACCTATAAGGTTTTGGAAACATTATAGGCAGGAATAAATTGTTCCACGTGAAACATTATTTGGATTGGTCACAGGCAAAATCCTGTACAACCATATATTTTCCATCGGGATAAGTATTGTAACCAATCCCCATCTCGGTAAAAGAAGGATTTAGTAACGACTTTCTATGTCCTAATTCTAAAACACCTTCATCAATATAAAGCAAAACAAGCATTAAAACTGTATTAGGTTTGCCCCAACTTATATTCTCACCGGCACAATATTTTATATTTATGGACTGCATTCGGGATTGAAAAGTAGCACCCGAAGGGGAATTGTGAGAAGCTAAGGCATTCTTAGAGGACATTTCATCAACAAATTCCTGGGCCACTTTCTGCAAATCCTTATTGGGTTTTAGTAAAGGCAGAGCAGCAGATTTGTATAATTCACTCTTAAGGCTTCTGGAATTTGCAGTTTTAAGGGTGGGCAGGGCTTTCAATAATGGATCAACCACACTATCATAAAACCTTCGGGGATTAATGCGACTATAATTTGTCCAATAAAACCACTCCTGATTCAGTTTAGTCATTGCTTTAATTTCAGGAAACTGACCGACAAAAGCTTCTACTTTATCATCCTTTCCCGGTAAAGCAGGAAAATCTTCATCAGGCAAAATGGTATTACCCATTGTTTGAGCAAATGCAAGGCATGGAAAAATCAAAGCAATCAGTAATAATTGTTTCACGTGGAACATATTTTAGGAGGTTTTGTAATAGAGGTGCAAATAATACTCCTCTTTTTCTCTCATAATTGTTATTTCACTTTTCTTTTTATCTCCGTATCCACAAAGGTGGAGTGCACCGTGAAAAAGTACTCGTAACATTTCCGCTTGAAACAGAACTCCATGTAACGATGAATTGCTTTTCACCGTTTCAACTCCAATATATAACTCCCCTATTGTTGCATCATTTTCTGAAAGATCAAATGTTATGATGTCTGTGTAGTAATCGTGTTGAAGAAAATTATTGTTAATCTGAAGAATATAAGCATCAGAGCAAAAGATATAATTCAATTGCTTTAATTTCTTCCTTTCCGTTCGGAAAATGCCAACGATATATTCCTGCACCTTACGCTTATTTGGCAGCGTAATCGGGTTAACATCGGCATAATGGAATCTTACTGCATTCATAAATATATAATTAGTTCCAAAATTCGTAACTAATAGCCGAATTTAGGTTTTACTTTTGCAGTTGAATGAAAAAATTATCAGAAATTAAAATAGGAACAACCGTTGTAATTCACTCGTTTGAAAAAGACGATATTTTTATTAAGTTGATGGAGATGGGCTGCATTCCCGGAGAAAAGATACGGGTAGATCAGGTAGCACCATTAGGCGATCCAATTTCTATTTCTGTTTCCGGTTATAGTCTAAGTCTAAGACTGAACGAAGCAGAAAAAATTCTTGTAGAGGAGCTTTAATTATTTACAAACAACCCTATAATGCATATTGGATTATACTTTGGTTCATTTAATCCCATACATATTGGCCATTTAATAATTGCTGACTTTGTAGCCAATAATTCCGAAGTAGATAAAGTTTGGTTTGTTGTTAGCCCACAAAATCCATTAAAAGAATCTTCCACCCTGTTAGAGGAATCCCTTCGTTTAAATTTGGTTAACAAGGCAATAGAAAACAATCCCAAGTTTGAAACCTGTGATATAGAGTTTAAGTTACCACGTCCCTCCTATACAATAGATACACTTGCTTTTTTAAAAAATAAATTTCCAACTTTTACTTTCTCTATTATTATGGGGTCAGATAGTTTTGTTAGTATTGATAAATGGAAAAGTTATGAAACGCTCTTAAAAGAAAATTCATTTTTTATTTATGAAAGACCGGGGTTCCCTATAGTAAAGGAAGCAAGAAATGTTACAGTTTTAAAAGCACCACTTTTAGCTATTTCTTCTACTGCAATTAGAAACTCAATAAAAGAAGGTAAATCAATCCGATATTTAGTTGTTGAAAATGTATTGCAGGAAATACACGAAAAGGGCTACTATAAATAATCCCCTTCTTTTACTTTATTCCTAAATGACTGTTTGACCTTTGACTAAATGACAATTTTATAAAAGCCACCCCAACAATAGAAAAGCCGCAACAATAAACGGAGAAGGAATTTTAGTAAACTGAAGTAATAAGAATGTAATCAATACAGCCGCAACGTTTTTCCATTCTAATGGAGAAGGTATAGAGTCAAACAACAGAAAAGTGGCAGCCGCCATTATACCCACAACCACAGCATTAATTCCTTCCATAGCTCTAAACACAACTACATATTTTTTTAAACTATTCCAGATAGGATAAAAGAAAAGAACCAATAATAAGCTGGGTAAAAAAATACCGACACAACCAATGATACAACCTAATAACTGAAACTGTGGACCCATATCTTTTAGTACCATTCCTCCAACAAAAGATGCTATTGAAAATATGGGTCCTGGAAATGCCTGAACCATTCCTGCACCGGTAAGAAAATCACCCGATGACATATAAGGTGTTTTTGTTCTTATAACATATTGTTCAAACATCATTGTTACCAAAACACTACCCCCACCAAAAACAATACTACCAAACCTGTAAAAGTTTTCGAACAAACTAATTGGTTTGCGAAGCGGCAGGTTGTGGATACGGCCATATTCACTCAAGAAACCTGCAACTATAAAAATAAAAGCAAAGAGCCAAAGGTTCCGCCATTTGACGGGACGTTTCTCCCCCTTTTCTTCGGGTATTCGTTTATCACTAAAATTACTTACAATGCTTCCAGCTATTATTAGCGAAGGAAAAACCCATGGAGAACGAACCAGAAATGTGATTATCCCTGCCCCTAACATAATAAAAAAAGTCGCCTGATGTTTGATCGAAATTTTGTAGCTATGAAAAGCGGAGTAAGCCAAATAACCTACAGCCATGGGTTGTACAAATCTAAAAATATATGAAAGATTTTCATTATTAAAATGCGGCACCATCCAACTTAATGAGCCCATTAAAAAACATGCAGGAAGAATCCACAGTAATAGTGTAATAAGGGCAAGACTTAATCCACCTCTTTTATATCCAATTAAAGTGAGCATTTGTGTACTGCTTGCACCCGGAAGCAATTGGGTAAAAGCATTTATTTCAAGTAATTCCTCCTTTGAGATATATCTATGATCGTCCACAAATAGTTTATGCATTCTTACAAAATGCATTTGCGGACCACCAAAAGCAGTAAGACTGTGAACTAATACAGCCCTTAAAAATGGTATATGCCGGAGTAATACCAAATACTAATTTGAATGATAATATTTTCTACATTATTGTTTCAATCCTATTTCTCTTAATCTTTCATCTAAATATTCACCTGCATTAGCATCAGCATAAGCTTTTGGATGATTAGCATCTATACAACTTTCAAGGCATGCAAGGCTCATGGTACTTTTTGGATGTAGAAAAAATGGCATTGAAAATCTTGAAGTATGCCAATGTTCTCTTTTCGGATTCACAACACGATGTGTTGTACTGCGTAACTTATTGTTAGTCAACCTCTGAAGCATGTCACCCACGTTTACTACAATTTGTTCGGGCAAAGAGGTAACCCCAACCCATTCGTTTTGTTTGGTCAAAATTTCCAATCCATCTGCACTTGCACCCACCAAAAGTGTAATTAAATTAATATCCTCATGTTGTTCTGCACGAATAGCACTACTTGGTTCAACAGTAATGGGCGGATAATGGATACAACGTAAAATGCTGTTTCCATTGTGAATAAATGGATCGAAGTAGCTTTCATCCAGATTTAAATATAGGGCAATTGCCTGTAACAATGCTTTACCGCTTTTCTCAAAATTTTTGAAAGCCGCATAAAGCGTTTCGTTAAACTGATCAATTTCTTTTACCTGAATATTATCGGGATATTCTGCCTTTATGGGATCATTATCCTCAACATTTTGCCCATACTGAAAAAACTCTTTTAAATCCGGGGCTTCACTTCCTTTAGCGTGTTCCCTTCCAAAGCTTGTGTAACCACGCTGACCAGCTAAACCTGTAATTTCATAGGCTAATTTCTTTTCTAATGGCAGAGAAAAAAACTGTTGTACATACTCATATATATTTTTGATTAACTGATCCGGGACACCGTGATTTTTTACAGCCACAAATCCAACCTCTTCATAGGCTTTACCCAATTGTTGCACAAAGGCAGCTTTAGAATCAGAGTTGCCACTTACAAATTCAGCTAAATCAACAACAGGAATAGACATACTTATAAAATGATTTAATAGGGAAATGGAATATAATCAATACTTCTGGCAAATATGAAAAAATAAACGGACAACTGTAACAAATGGGCATAAAAAAACCGCAAATGATTGCGGTTATATAAAATAAATAATTGTACTATTCTTTGACCACTTTAAATGATTTTAAGAAATTATCACCAACAAATGCATTTAAGATATAAGTTCCTTTTGCCCATTCCCCAAAATTCAGATCAAGTTCCTGAACCCCGGATATAAATTCTTTACATATTTTTTTAGCAATACGTCCATTTGTATCAAATATTTTCAGCGTTAATTTACCAATGTTATTGGCAACGATATTTAAATAGCCGTAGGTTTCATTGAATGATGCCTCCATTGTCATAAAATTTATTGGTAAATAATAATATATCCACAATGCAAAAAATATACCCAGCGTAAAGAAATTCACGATAATAAATGTTTAATAAAAGGTTTATTTTTATAAACATTTGATATACAATTCCAGTTAACGTGTAAAAAGAAACATTATTATGTTTATGATAAAATAATTTTAATAAAAATGGTTACAGCAATATCGCCTAAATTAAAATGGGGCATATTTTCCATGAAATATGCCCCATTTTATTTCAATAAATATTTTAATTCCCGTACTCGCTTAAGAATTTAATACGCATAATTTTAAGTTGTTCCCAATCGTAACCACCATCAGATAACTCTTCTTGTGCAACCTGAAGAGAAGAAGTTTCACAGGTGCGGAAATATTCAATAATCTCATCTTGCTCTTCTTCATCCAGCATATCATCTATAGCATAACCTAAATTAAGTTTGGTACCACTTGCTACTATTGTTTCCATTTCTTCCAACAATGTATCAAGTTTTAAATCTTTAGTCTTTGCAATAGTTTCCAGAGGGATTTTTTTGTCAACGTTTTGAATAATGAAAATTTTATTGCTGCTTTTGTTGGCAACACTTTTCATTATAAAATCATCGGGTTTTTCAATGTCATTCTCCTCAACATACTGGGCTATAAGTTCAACAAAAGGTTTACCATATTTTATAGCCTTTCCAACGCTTACTCCCTGACACTTTTCTAATTCCTTCAATGTTGTGGGATACATGGTTGCCATATCCTGAAGTGAGTTTTCGAGAAATAAAACAAATGGTGGCAATCCCTTTTTCTTGGCCTCTCGCTGTCTTACATCTTTTAGCATTTCAAAAAGCCTGCTGTCCGCAGCTGTTCCAACTGCATTAGCTACTTGAGTTTCTTCTTCATCATCCTCTGCATTTGCATCTTCAAACTTATTGTTCAACACTATTTTGTAGCTGTATGGCTTTTTCAAAAACGCTTCGGAGGTCGGCGTAAATTTTAATAGACCATATTCCTCAATATCTTTTACCAATAAATTAGATAAAAGCATCTGACGGATAAGGCTATTCCAATAATGGAAGTCTTCGTCTTTGCCTAGACCAAATACGGGTAAAACATTGTGTCTGTACATTAATATTTGAGGTGTCTGCCTGCCCATAATTGCAGCTACTACATAATCAATAGTATGTCTTTGCTCCAGTGCTTTTACTACTTTCAGTACCTTAACTACATTTTCCTTGGCCTCAATCATTTCTTTGGGATTGCAATTGTCACAACCTCCTGTTGCTGCACAGCCATTAGTATCCCAATCTTCTCCAAAATAATGAAGTAATATTTTTCGCCTGCAAACACTGCTTTCAGCAAAGCTTACAGTTTCATTTATCAATTGTGCACCAACTTCTCTTTCGCTAAGTGGTTTGTCACGCATCAAATGTTCCAGTTTAGAAACATCTTTATGGGAGTAGTAAAGAATGCATTTTCCTTCAAGCCCATCACGGCCTGCACGGCCGGTTTCCTGATAATAGTTCTCGATACTTTTAGGTATGTTATAATGGATTACAAAACGTATGTCCGGTTTGTCAATTCCCATTCCAAATGCTATGGTGGCAACAATAACCTGAGTATCCTCCTTTAAGAATTTATCTTGTCGTTCTGCTCTAAGCTTTGGATCTAATCCAGCATGATAAGCAACAGCCTTTATTTTATTAGCAACTAAGATTTCAGCAAGTTCTTCTGTTGTTCTTCGGTTAAGGGTATAAATTATTCCACTCTTTCCGGGATTTTGTGAAATGAACCTTACTATATTTTTTATTGTCTGATCTTTTTTAACCTTAGGTTGAATTTCGTAATATAAATTCTCTCTGTTAAAGGAGGAAATATAAACTGCCGGATCGCGTAAACCAAGATTTTTTAAAATATCACTTTGTACTTTGGGCGTAGCTGTAGCTGTTAATGCAATGATAGAAACATCTGGATTTATTATAGACATCATATCCTTTAACCTACGATATTCTGGTCTAAAGTCGTGTCCCCACTCTGATATACAGTGTGCTTCATCTACCGCAAAAAAAGAAATTTTTAAATCTCCAAAAAAATCCAGATTCTCTTGCTTTGTAAGTGTCTCCGGGGCTACATAAAGTAATTTTGTATTTCCGCTAACAAGATCGCTTTTTACTTCTCTTTGCTGTGCTTTGGTTAATGATGAATTAAGAAAATGAGCCACGTGATCCTTTTCGCTATAACCTCTTATTAAATCTACCTGATTTTTCATCAGGGCAATCAAAGGGCTTACAATTATAGCACAACCTTCCATTAGCAAAGCAGGTAACTGATAACACAGGCTTTTGCCACCACCTGTGGGCATTATTACAAAGGTATCCTTACCGCTTAAAAGGGTATTTATTGCTAATTCCTGGGTTCCTTTAAATTTATCAAAACCAAAAAAATCAAACAATCCTTTATGTATGTCATACTCATGACCGGGATTAGAGATTACTTCTTTTGTATTTTTTGCAGATGTTTTAGTTGCTGCTGTTTTCTTAGCAGGTTTTTTAGTAGTAGTAGCCATTTTTCAAATAATTTCCTTTTTTCATGTTTCTTCTTTCCTTAGAATCAACCATTAAGATAACAAATATTATGAACCGATAAGAATTAATTTATGCGAAGCATGAGAATACTATCGGAGTGTAACGAAGATAGTGCAACGAAATTTGTAATAAAAATGGTTATCTGTTAAAATTGAAGGTTATCATAAGCAAAGTATTTTATTCAGGTTTCAAACGAGATTTATGTCTGAAAAAGTATTTTTGCATTACATGAACAAACATTTGCTCCAAACGGCTAAAAAAACTATAGAATTACAGGCTACTTCAATTGCCCATTTAAGCAGTTATATAAATTCTGATTTTGTTAGAGTTGTAGAAGCAATTTCAAAATGCCGTGGAAGATTGGTAATTAGTGGCGTAGGAAAAAGTGCAATAGTTGCGCAAAAAATAGTTGCAACCTTGAACAGCACAGGTACTCCAAGTCTTTTTATGCATGCAGCCGATGCAATCCATGGTGATTTAGGTATGATACAACAGGAAGATATTGTGATGTTAATAAGCAAAAGTGGAGAAAGCCCTGAAATAAAAGTTATCATCCCTTTGATAAAAAACTTTGGCAATATACTTATAGGCATGGGTGGAAATGTAGATTCTTACCTGGTAAAACTGTGTGATTATTTTATAAATACAACCGTAAGCCAGGAGGCCTGCCCTAATAATCTGGCACCAACCACCAGTACAACTGCACAAATGGTGATGGGCGATGCACTTGCAATCTGTCTCATGGAGATGAAAGGTTTTACAGGCAACGATTTTGCAAAATTTCACCCAGGCGGTAATTTGGGTAAGCGATTGTATCTAAGGGTTAAGGATTTATACACCTTTAATTCAAAGCCCATGGTTACACCTAATGCCGGACTAAAAGAAATCATTTTGGAAATTACCAAAAGTAGGCTCGGGGCTACGGCTGTTGTAGAAAATGAAAATCTGGCTGGCATTATTACTGATGGTGATTTACGCAGAATGTTGGAAACACCTGAAAAATTAAATACAATTACTGCAGCAAACCTTATGCACTTGAAACCCAAAACCGTTTTTTCAGAAGAATTGGCTGTTAATGCATTAGAAATTCTTAGAAGCAATGATATTAGTCAACTTTGCGTTATCACTCCTAATAATAAATACCTGGGTATAATACATCTTCATGATATAGTAAGAGAAGGAATTGTATAAACTATAAAATTGTAACTATTTTTACCCAGAACAACAATCCAAGATGAATAAAAACCATTACGTAGCAATTATAGCAGGTGGAATAGGAAGCCGGTTTTGGCCAAAAAGCAGGGTGGGTTACCCTAAACAGTTTCTGGATATATTAAATACCGGTAAAACACTCATTCAATACACTTACGAAAGGTTTAAACAATTTGTTCCCGAAGAAAATATATTCATTGTTACTTCTAATGAATATCAACAAATTGTAAAAGAGCAATTAACCGGTATTAAAGATGAAAATATTGTATGCGAACCAAGCAGAAAAAATACTGCTCCTTGCATAGCATATATTTCATTGAAAATAAAAAAAGAAAACCCTGTAGCAACATTAATAGTTGCCCCTGCAGACCATCTCATTTTAGACGGTAGTACTTTTGAAAAAATGTGTAACAAAGCAATTGACTTTGTTGATAAAAATAATGCATTAGTAACACTTGGCATAACCCCTACCTATGCAAACACGGGTTATGGATATATACAGCATGAGGCAGAACCAACCGAAGATAATCTATATAAAGTAAGAACATTTACAGAAAAACCTAACCTGGAACTGGCAAAAGCCTTTCTTGAAAGTGGAGACTTTTTATGGAATGCAGGTATTTTTATATGGAGGGTAGAAACAATCATAAAAAGTTTTGAGCAACACACTCCTGAATTGTACGAAATTTTTGCACCGGAAATAGACAAATTAAATACTAACGGAGAAAAAGAAGCAATTGAAAGAATTTATCCATTATGTAGCAGTATATCAATTGACTATGCTGTTATGGAAAAGGCTGACAATGTATATGTAATACCCAGCAGTTTTGGATGGAGCGATTTAGGTACATGGGCAAGTGCGTATGATAACCTAGAAAAAGATTACCTGGGAAACGCCATTGCAGGAGATAAAGTACTTGTTATAGACTGCACTCAAAGCATGATTTCTGCACCACACGATAAACTTTTAGTACTGCAAGGTCTCAACGATTTTATAGTAGTAGATACAAAAGATGTCTTGCTAATTTGTAAAAAAGATAAGGAACAGGAGATTAAAGAATATGTGGCAGAAGTGAAAAGAAATTTTGGCGATATACATTTATAGTTAAAATATACTTTCCTAACTAACCGTTAAATCATTCTCTGTAAAAAGCTTGAATTGTAATATTGAATGTAATTAATACAATTCTTCCTATTGCATTTAAAATTCTACATAATATCAGTCCTTATTTATTTATTTGCGCCTTTCTATGGATTTGGCCAATGGGTAACTATATCAGGTACTGTATTCGATATTACTAAAAAAATTCCTGTTGAATTTGTAAGTGTACTAAGCACTATGGGCCGGGGTACAACAACTGATTCTGTTGGTCACTACGAGCTGACAGTGAGAGAAAGTGATTCTATTTATTTTTCTTTTCTAAATAAACCAACAGCAAAATATGCTGTAAAAAATATTCAGCATACTGATAACTTCAATATTTCAATTCAGAAAAAAATAGGCGAACTACCAGGTGTTACTATAAAACAACGCAATTACAAATTAGATTCCCTGCGTAACAGAGAGGAGTACGATAAAATATTCAACTACAAAAAACCTGGTGTAGGCATTACAGTAAACCCCGGAATGGCGGTGGGTTTAGATTTGGATGAATTTATAAAAATGTTTCAATTTGGAAAAAACAGAAGGATGCTTTCTTTTCAAAAGAGACTATTGAGAGAAGAACAGGAAAGCTACATTTCTCATAGATTTAGCAAAGGTCTAGTAAAAAAACTTACAGGCCTACAATCGCCGGCAATAGATAGTTTTATGGTTGAGTTCAGGCCTACTTTACTTATGGTACAACAAATGAATGACCTTGAATTTGGGCAATTTATTGTAGAAGCTTATAATTATTTTAAGGCAGGAATTAAAATGGATAGGCGAATGTTTATTAAAGGCCCTGATGAGGAATAATTACACATTGTGTTGTTCATTGTTTTCTTCAAGCCCTGATTTATCATCTCCTCCTAAACTGTAATAATCATTTTCCTCATCTTCCATTCCAGGTATTTCTTCTTCATTTTCATCCTTTGGTAAGTCAATATCCTCACCGCTTGATGGAACCCAACCATGACTTTTTAAAGTTTCATCTTCCCCATTATCCATATCATCGTCTTTGCTACCTAACAGAATCAAATCCTCTTCAGTAATATCTAAATCGTTGGGTATTTTATTGTTTTCTTCATTAGCTAAAATATCTCCTTGCTGTATATCTTTAGCCACATCATTTAAACTTTTTGATTTAGGTGAATGAATATTTGAGGAAATATTAGAAAGGGAAATATTATCTACATCTATTTCAACCCGTTCTACATTATTTTCAGGATTGAGAATATCATCTTTTGCCGGATAATGCGGGTAACCCGGAAAGTCTTCATCTATTTTATTATCATTTGATTCCTGAACTTTTTCAGGTGTACTCATAGCTTCGTCCGGATCATTGGTAATCTTTTGAGGTAAATCCTTCTTCTCTTTTGGTTCAGTTGATTGTTGCATAAAATAATTTTACCATTACAACTGTAAAATGCATGCCGCTGAAAGAGTAATAGTTATTAACAAATTTTCTACTTAAATATTAACAGTATTGATGCCAAAATCCACACAATAAAATGCTTAATAACAAGATATAAACTTAACCCAACAAACCTGCAGCCCTGCTTATTTCCATCATTCTGTCAATTGGCTTTTTAGCAGCAATTCGTAAATTTTCTTCCATCATAATTTCAGGGGCTTCATACTTCATACACAAGTATAGCTTTTCAAGGGTATTAAGCTTCATATAGGGACAATCGTTGCATGCACAGTTAGCGGTGGGCGGTGCAGGTATAAAAGTCTTGTGAGGGGCTTCCTTTTGCATTTGGTGAAGTATACCCGATTCAGTAACAACAATAAATTCATTTGATTCGTTGGTTACTGCATATTTTAGCAATTGGGTGGTACTGCCAACAAAATCAGCTTCTCGCAATACCGGTTCCTCACATTCAGGATGCGCAATCACCTTGGCAAGTGGGTGCCTAACTTTCAGTTTTACCAGTTTTTCCAGACTAAAAATTTCATGAACCATACACGCACCATTCCAAAGCAACATATTTCTGCCTGTTTTCTTATTTAGAAAAGCGCCAAGGTTTTTATCAGGTGCAAAAATTATTTTTTGGTCTTTTGGTAAACTATTCAAAATTGCTTCAGCATTGCTGCTTGTGCAAATAATGTCGCTCAAAGCTTTAATGTCGGCTGTGCAGTTGATGTAGGTGATTACAAGATGATCCGGATGTTTTTCTTTAAAAGCCTTGAACAATGCGGGTGGTGCACTATCAGCCAATGAACAACCTGCTTTTAAATCAGGCAGAACAACTTTCTTAGTTGGATTTAAAATTTTTGCAGTTTCAGCCATAAAATGGACACCAGCAAAAACAATTATATCTGCATTGGTTGATTGAGCCTTTTGAGCCAAACCCAAACTATCGCCTAAAAAATCTGCCACATCCTGAATTTCGGCTTCCTGATAGTAGTGGGCTAAAACTATGGCATTCTTTTCGCTCTTTAGCTTTTGTATTTCATCAAACAAATTAATTTCAGGATCTAACACAATATCCAAATATCCTTTAGCGTTAATCTCCTTTTGAGCTCTTTCTATTTCTGTGTTCATAACTATTGTAATAATTACTATAATACTTTATTATTAAATAAACCTACTACTATTACGGGTGTTAATAGCGGGAAAACTTCTTTATTAATTATTTGTAAAATTAAAATTACTTTTTTGTTAACCTTTACTAACAATTTATAAAGGTGGATTTCTTCAATAAAATTAAGCATTCAAGCTTATTATTAACACCGTGGGTATAATAGTAACGGTGGAAATAAAATTGACTCATTTTTTTAAAATAAGTGTGAATTGAAGGCGGACAATTGGTGTCGAAATTTACACTTCATACCATTTTATTACTAAGTCCAGGTATTTATTACATATTTTCCCACATATAGTTTTTCAAAAACTATAGTTATTATCCGCTTTCACCTGTTTTCAACAGATAAATGTGTAGAAATAAAAAGAGGTAAATAGCACCTAATCTTGTATAAGAAGAATTATTAACTCAATTATATATAATTACACATATCAAACTCCACGTTTAATAAGGATTTTTACTGGTTGTTCACATTCTTTTTAACAATTAAGGGCAATACAACCATGGCAATTTTAAAGGTGTTTCATATTAATTATTGACCATTTTAGTGACCTCCACATTCTATTTAGTCATTAATTTTATTAAATAAAATTTTTATTTACCTTTTATTAATCTACAAATTTCATAAGATATTTACCATAACACCATAGTTAATTAAAAGAGTTTAATGTACAATTGGAATAAAATATGTTAGAAGAAGGTTATTGTAAATTACTAATTTTTTGATCTTATTGCAGTTTAGCGAGTTAATATATTACCTAATCAGCTAGAAAAATATATATATCATTAAAACAAAAAGCCTCTGTATTTTCATACAAAGGCTTTTTAATGCTGTAGGGGGAGGGATCGAACCTCCACGAGGCAGTTAGCAGAAGCACAAAGTTCAGTGGTCGACCCTGGTCACTTAAATATTGCTACTCAAGTGGCTCTATGCTAAGTTTGTCCTGTTATCCTCACCCCCGAGACAAGAGGGCATGTCTGCCAAAAATTTCATCACCCCACAGTGTGATACTTAAGAACTTGATAATGCAATATTACAGTAATCACACCTTTTGTTACAAATTTTCAAACATTTATTTTTAAAATTTAGAAATTATATAGATATTTGATAAATAGTTTAAAATATTATCAAAAAAAATTCACGTCATGGCTAATAAATTAAATCTTGACAAACTGGATTATCAGATTATTTACGAAATGATGGAAACCGCAGAGGTTTCATATGCTGATCTTGGAAAAAAACTGTTTGTTTCAGGGGGCACCATACATGTCAGAATAAAGAAACTACAGGAAATGGGTATAGTTAAAGGTACTAGATTAAATGTAGATCTCAAAACATTAGGATATGATGTTATAGCATTTATAGGCATTTACCTTGAAAAAAGTTCATTATACGATGCAGTTGAAAACGAGTTAAGAAAAGTTCCGGAAATTGTACGCTTAAATTATACAACAGGCAACTACAGCATGTTTGCAGAAATAGTATGCAAAGACATTAACCAACTAAGGTTTGTACTACACGATGAATTACAAAAGATAAAAGGTATTGAAAGAACTGAAACTTTTATTTCTCTGCAGGAAAGCTTTAATAGAAATGTAGTAGTCACAAATATTTAAAAGCAATTATTAAACTTATATTTTCAACAGCCTTTAAAAGGGTAATTAATTTACTTTTCTTCCTTTCCATTTGTAGCTACCAAACTTTCCAAGCCATCCTGCAATTATGGTATATAGAATATGAAAAGGCTGCATAACAGGAAACCACCACATCAGCTTTTGCTGATTGAAAAAATTTGCAACAGGGCTCATAAATCTAAACTCAATAAGTACTTTTACTACTAACATTATTCCCCACCAAAGCCAAAGTTTCCAGTACCAAAAAGCAATTATAGCAACTGCAATAAAACTTAAATTTAAAAGATACACCAAAGCCAATACTGTAATAATTCTCTTATCATCAAACTTATCTGCTTTGCTTGCCCACCTTATGCGTTGGTTAAAAAAATCTTTCCAACTGGGCATAGGTTGGGTAACTACAACAGCTTCATTTGAAAACAAAAAACCAATGCCATTTTTGTGTAGTTTATAGATTTTATGCATCAACATCATATCATCTCCGCTTGCTATATTGTCAATACCTTTAAAACCGCCAACCTCTAAAAATACCTTTTTACTATAAGCAAGATTGGCACCATTACACATACTATGAAAACCTGCACCAACTGCGGCTGCGGTTATACCTTGTAAACTCATAAAATCCAGACATTGAAACTTAGAAACAAATGAACCATTATCCTGAAAACGAACCGGCGCAGCAATAAATACAGCCTGCCGTTCTGTTATAAATTTATCTATAAAAAAAAGCCACTTTTCAGGAATTATACAATCGGCATCGGTAGTAACAACATACTCACCTGCTGATTGCAGTATTGCAATCTCAATAGCTTTCTTTTTATAACTATTCAACTGTTTTTCCTTAAGCATTTTCTCCAACTGTATCAAATGTAGATTAGTATTTTGTTTTTGAAATTGCCTTACGATCCCGGCCGTATTATCAGTAGAATAATCATCTACAACTATAATTTCATAAAGATTTTTTGGATATTGATTTGCAATAACAGATTTGAGACATTTTTCAATATTGGCTGATTCGTTTCTTGCGGGTATTATGATTGAAAATTTTGTAACAGCAGGATCCTCACTTTTTATTTCAAAAGGCTTTAATTTCAAAAACCAATACCTGTATATTTCAATAAGGATTGCATGGGCTAACAAAAGCAGCGCCGTTAAGGTGAATAAAGCTAAGACCATCTATAGCAAAGAAAACAAGAATTAGCCACTTATTGCTATGTTTTCAAACGCAAAAGATGAATTGCTAAAATAGAAGGTTGAAGAATAATGCCATTAGATAGTTGCTGGAAAACAAAAATTTTAATTCCGATTATTTTTCAAAGAATAAAAATATCATTACCTTTACTTAGTTGCATAAACAACTATATGCCAAACAACCATTTTAAACGGGGAGAATTATACAGCTTTATTACAGGCATGGCTTCTACGGCACTTGCACGAAGGCTGCAAAAAAATTTTAAACAATCCGGAATAGAAATAACTATAGAGCAGTGGAGTATCCTATATCATTTATGGAAAGAAGATGCCGTAAGTCAGCAGGAACTTAGCATCAGGAGTTTTAGGGACAAGCCAAGTATTACAAGATTGTTGGACAACCTGGAAAAGTTGAAACTGGTAAAAAGAATGCCGAGCAAAAATGATCGTAGAATTAACCTGATTGTGCTAACTGAAGCAGGAAAAAATTTACAACAACAAACCCTGAATTTAGCAGACCAAACGCTTAATGAAGCATTGGATGGGGTTGCAAACGCAGATATTGAAACTTGTAAAGCTGTTTTACAGAATGTGTATGACAATCTTTTGTAGGAAAATATGGAATAACACAAAAATTAGTATAACCTAAATCAATATCACATTATTTAGCAATAGAAAACGTTTAACAATTTGTCCGAAAATCTTATCTCATCAATATGCAAACAACAAACATGCAACCATCAGTAAAAGGAGCCGAATGGCTTGTAAAGGAATCAACAACAAAAGAAACCTTTACCCCCGAAAACTTTAATGAGGAACAAATAATGGTGAAAGATATGTGCAGGGACTTCCTTGACACAGAAGTTTTTCCTAACATAGTAAGAATTGATGCTATGGAAAAAGGATTAATGCCTTCGTTGATGGTAAAAGCCGGAGAACTCGGATTGTTAGGTGTTTCGGTTCCTGAAGAGTTTGGTGGTTTGGGTAAAGACTTTATTACCTCTACCCTAGTCAACGAAGGTTTGGGAGGAGGTTTTAGTTTTTCAGTAGCTGTGGCCGCACATACAGGCATTGGTACCTTACCCATATTATATTTTGGAACAGACGAACAAAAGAAAAAGTATGTACCCAAATTAGCAAGTGGGGAATGGAAAGGTGCCTATGGGCTTACCGAGCCAAACAGCGGAAGCGATGCATTAGGAGCTAAAACAACCGCAACATTAAGTGCAGATGGTAAACACTATCTGCTGAATGGTCAAAAATGCTGGATTACTAATGGCGGCTTTGCAGATGTTTACACCGTTTTTGCCAAAATAGATGGAGATAAATTTTCCTGCTTTATAGTAGAAAGAGGTTACGAAGGGTTTACGCAAGGGGAAGAAGAACATAAAATGGGCATTAAAGGTTCTTCGACGGTACAATTGTTTTTTCAGGACTGTAAGGTTCCGGTAGAAAACTTGTTGGGCGAAATTGGAAAAGGCCACATTATAGCCTTTAATATTTTAAACATTGGTAGGCTAAAGTTGTGTGCAGCTGCTTTGGGTGGATCTAAACGGGCTTTAAACACATCGCTTGAATACGCAATAGTTCGTGAACAGTTTAAACAATCCATCAGCAATTTTGGAGCAATTAAACATAAGCTTGCTGAAATGGCCATCAAAAATTGGGTGTGTGAAAGTGCATTGTATAGAACAGCCAAATGGATTGATGATAAAGAAATAGAATTGTTAGAAAGTGGCAAACCATTTAATGAGTCACTACTTGGCGCAGCCGAAGAATTTGCAATAGAATGTGCTATTTTAAAAATTGTTGGAAGTGAGGTGCTCGATTTTGTAGTTGACGAAGGTGTTCAAATTCATGGCGGTAATGGATATAGTGACGAGTATGTCATTTCCCGTGCTTACCGGGATAGCCGAATTAACCGCATCTATGAAGGAACAAATGAAATTAATCGTTTGCTTACAGTTGATATGGTACTTAAAAGAGCAATGAAAGGCCGCCTGAATATGATGGGGCCTGCTATGGCTGTACAAAAGGAACTAATGAGTATTCCTGATTTTGGTAGCGGAGATGAGCAACCTTTTGATAAAGAGAAAAAGGCCATTCAGAATTTTAAGAAAGCAATCTTAATGACTGCCGGAGCAGCTGTTCAAAAGTTGATGATGAAACTGGAATCAGAACAGGAAATACTCATGAATATTGCTGATATGTCTATAGAAACCTTTTTAGCCGAAAGCGCCTTGCTTCGTGTTATGAAACTGACCGAAGCCAATGGGGCAGCAGCTTCGCAAAATGAATACAATATGATGAGGGTTTACCTGAACGATGCAGCAGATACAATAAACAAGGCAGGTAGAGATGCTGTTAATTCATTTGCCGATGGCGACGAGCAAAGAATGATGTTGCTCGGTATTAAGCGGTTTACCAAAGTAGAACCCTTTAATACAAAAAATGCCAGAAGAGCAATAGCTGATAAGTTAATAGTAGAAGGAAAATATCCTTTGTAGAATTATTCCTTAATGAATGCCATAGCATCATTAATTAAATTTTCCGTTACTTCCGTCATTTCCGTGAGCCTCTAAAAAAAATTTTCTTATGAGCGAAATAATAAACGAATTCAACGACTACCGTAACCGTATGAACGAGGTTATTCTAAGCAAAAACAACCTTGTTATGAAACGGCTTTGGAACCTGGATACCAACACATACGAGGAGGGTGAAATAAATAAACAAACCAAGGAAATGTTGGGACTGGTAGCAAGTATGGTGCTCCGGTGCGATGATTGCATAAAATATCATTTGGGAAAATGTCACGAACTTGGTGTTACCACCGGACAGGTTTACGAAATATTTGCAGTTGCAAATATTGTGGGAGGAACTATTGTAATACCTCATACAAGAAGGGCCGCGGAGTTTTGGGAAGAGTTGGTGAAATGATATATCTATTAATGTAACTATTTGGCTGGCACAATAGTATTATATATTTACAAAACAATAAATGAAATCTTACTCAATCTCTCTTGCAATATTAATTTTCTTCTCCTGCGGAGAAAAACCGCCAAAATCTGATTTGGATCTCAAGGTTGTGTTAGAAAAACCACTTACTGAAATATCTGGCATTAATGCTGATGGAGAAAATATTTGGGCCATCACAGATAAACCACATGCTGTAGCCTATAAATTAAATCAAAAAGGTGAATTAATTCAGGAAGTAACAGTCAAAAACATTCAGGCCATTGATGTAGAGGCAGTAACCAGCGATAGTGCATATGTTTACATTGGAGATGTTGGGGATAATGATGGGGGAAGAGAAGAAAGACAAATTATCAAATTTTCAAAGGCACAATCGGGAAATGAAAAGGAAGTAGAAGTTGAAGGAGAGATTATTACATTTCGATTTGCTGATGAACAAACTACAGAAAGTAAAAAGAAAAATAATTTTGATTGTGAATCATTGATGTGTATGGGCGATTCGCTTTATCTTTTTACTAAGCGCAGAGAAGACCACAAAACTGAATTATTTGTATTGCCAAAAACTGCAGGAAACCATATAGCCCGTTCATTAGGTATTTTTGATACCCATGGTTTAGTAACAGATGCTACAGTGAATGCTCAAAATACTGAATTGGCGCTTTGCGGATATAACAAAGGACATAAGTTTCCATTTATATTGTTGTTTAAAAACTTCAGCGGAAATAATTTCTTCGGCGGTCAGATGGAAAGAATAGAATTAGCCGACAAACCATGGGACTGGCAAATAGAGGGAATTACTTATGGAAAGGATAACAAAGTTTATTTCAGTTGCGAAGAAACAAAGGAAGTAAAATCTACGCTTTACAGCATTGAAAGGGCAAAGATTGGAAGCCTTAACAAAAAATAATTTTATTGGGCAAATGGGTGTAGCAAATATCTTTGGGCCCATTGCACAAACAAATTATCATTCATGATTTCTTTCGTCGGATATTTGGCCTCTGTTTTTCTTGGCATATCGCTTTTGGTCAACAACGATCTTAAATTCAGGTGGATTAATACAATCGGTTGCTTCATTTTTGTTGTTTATGGCATACTACTAAATGCATGGCCAATCATTTTTACAAATGCCGCTTTATTTTGTATCAATATTTTTTATCTCATAAAAATATACAGAACCCAAGAAGCCTTTGATATTTTGGAATATCAACCCGGCGATAAAATAATTAATAAATTTTTGAACTTTTACAGCGCAGATATACATCAATATTTCCCCGTTAATGTTCAACCTACTCACTCAAAAGATATCAGATTTGTGGTATTACGGGATATGGTGATTGCTAATATTTTTGAGGCTACACTTAAAACAGATGGAACGGCTGTTGTAAATATTAACTATACCGTACCAAAATACAGAGATTACAAAGTGGGTAGATTTATTTTTGAAAATGAAAAAAAATATCTCACCAACAAAGGGATAAAAAATATTTTTTACAATACGGTTTCAAATAAAAACCACGAACATTTTCTCCAAAAAATGGGTTTTGAATATCAACCGAGCAATGGAAAAATAAGTATGGTGAAATCACTTGTGTAGATTTACGGTTAATTACCTTTTTTTATATCAGCCTAATAAAGTTTAAAATATTTTTTCTGCTCGTTCGTCTTCTTTTTAGTAAACCATATTTATTTATTAAAAAAGAAAAACATGCACTACAATCAGTCATGCGCCGCTAAAGGCGAACACGGAAGCAGAAACCGGCCGCTGCTAATCCGATCTATGCAAAGGGCCTCAGTAAACATTTACAAAACTGAAACCAGTTTTGAAATGTTGGTTTTTGCTCCCGGACGCATTAAAGAAAATTTTTCCATTCAGGTAAAAGGAGATGTTCTTACAGTCTCTTATAGGTCACCGGATGGTTTTAACCGACCTGATTGGATCTTAAGGGAATACAGCCGGGGCGGATTTGAAAGAACATTTTCCCTTACTGAATCCATTGACAGTAACTTTATTACAGCAAAGTATGAAAGTGGGGTACTTCATGTAAGTTTACCCATCATGAAAGGTAAGGAAGTTGATAGCAGAAAAATTGTTATCAATTAATGAAATGTAATTACTAAACAACCCGGTGAATTCCGGGTTGTTTAACGATATAATTTGTCTATTTCTTTTTCTTCGCTACAAGTTCATAAGAATCGTCGATAAATTCAAAGAGTTGCTTAATGGAAATTGATCCATCTATAATGACTGTATTCCAAAGTTTTTTATTCATGTGATAACCCGGTAAAACAGATTCAGGATAAGTTTCCCTTAATTCAATCGCTTTTTCCGGATCGCACTTTACATTAAATCTTAGTGGTTGTGCATCTAAGGAGGCCAGTAAAAATATTTTGTTGTTTACCTTAAAAACAAGTGTGTCATTTCCAAAAGGAAAACACTCTTCGCTGTTGAGTTTATTTATGCAGTAGTCCCGTAAATGTTCTATATCCATTACTTGCGTTTAAAAATTGGAACTGTGCTACAAGGTTCCCCATACATAATGCTCTTTACATATGGCCGGAGCTTGTTGGTAATTTCTACATAAGCTACTTGGGGTATAGGGTGTTCACCACAACCTTTTACAACAACTCTTTTATCTAAAAAATCTGATCCATTTATTGCTGACAAGTTTTTAATCCAAATGTTTGGGAGTATATCATTTTCCTGACCAAAAATTACTTCTTTTGCTATGGGTTGAAGGTTTGTGGCTACCAACATATAAGCCCACATAGGTATAATGGCATCTACTGTACAAGTAATTGCTACCAATTTATCCTTGTATTGTTCCCAGTCTAATGTTTTTAAGGCTTCGCGAAAATCTTTTTCTTTTAGAATAAGACCCATAAACAAATGCTCCTTCAGATCAAAAACTGCTAATTCTCCTTTTGGGGCATATTCCTCCAAATCCACAGTAGTAAGCAGGCTTTCTGTTACTTTATTTATGATTTTATTTTCCATAATTGGTGCTTTCTCAAAGATACATTGTTACTGAACAATGCAATATTTCTTTGGTTAATTTGACTGTAAAATGGCAGAATAGTTTATAAAAAAAATCCCCGCAACCTTGCAGGGATTATATGAACTAAGAGAGTATATTATCAATAAAATTCAAAACGGTTGTCAGTAATATTAGCAGCTTTTTTCAACGCCTCAATACTTCTGTATCCACCCATTTGTTTTTGTTGACTTTCCATTTGTTTGCGAAGGTCAGCTGCAGTCATTGCTGTATTGGCGTTGGCGGATATGGATTCACCCTTTACAACAAAAATGCCAGTGTTACCGGCAATTGGTTCGCTTATTTTACCTTGTAAAGCTTTATTAAAAGCAGCACCAGTTACTTTTGGTTCATTACCTACATTGGGTATAAATGGTTGGGCGAAACTAATACTATCAGCAGTCATTACCATAACTCCAGCCGTCGTGGCAATAGCTTCAAGTGTTGCACCACTTTTAAACTTAGATTCAATAACCCGTTGTGCTTTCTTTTCGTTAATAATTGCCTGTTCTGCCGTTGGACGGGCTTTGGTTACACTCATCAATCCTTTCTCACTTATTCCTGTAATTACTCCAACAACATATTTATCACCTACTTCAAATGGTTCACTTACATCTCCAACTTTACCTTCGTAAGCCCATCTTACAAAAGAACGGTTTTCACCAACTCCCTGTACCTGATAGTCGTTTTGTTTTATTTCAGGAATAGTTTGTACTTGTAATTTTTGTTTTGTGGCATTTTCATCAAAGCTCTTTTTGTTGCGGCTTGTTGCTGCAAATTGCGAGGCCAGATTGTTTGCATTAGTAATAGTTTCCTGGCTTGCATCTATAGCTTTAGCGAGGTAAGCAATTTTGTATGCCAACTCAACATTCTTTTGCTCTAAAACTTCGATGTAGTGGTAACCGCTATATTTTGAGTTTTCAACCTTTACAATTTTCTTATCACCTGTATTACCATAAAAGGCCACTTCAGCAAACTCTTTACTAAGGTTTGCAAATTGTTGAGAAGAGAAAGTATATTCACCTTTAGTGTTTTTGCTACCCTGATCATCTGATGATTTAAGCACTAACGCATTAAAATCTGCACCACTTTTTATAGCATATTCTATACTGTCAATTCTAGCTTTTGCAAGGCTATCGGGAAATGTAACCTGACCGTTATCTCCCATTTTTACAAGTATATGGCGAACCTTTACGCTATCGGGCATCATACGGCGACCAATCATTTTAGCATAAGCATAGTTTGGGCCGTCTATGTAGGGACCATACATTTGACCGTCTGCAAGTCTTTTTATACTGTCAGCATAAGGAACCTGTATTTTAGATCCTAAAGTATATCCATTTAAGTAAGGCAATTCAGAACCTACTCTTCCTAAATATGCTTCAGGATCTGTTGCAGTTGCAAAATCATTTTTTAAATTATTTACTGCTTCTAATGCTTTTGCAGTATCAGCAGATGATGGCGATGCACTGAAAGAAATATAAGAAACGGAACGAACAGCATCATCCTGTTTAAACATTTCTTTGTGTTTGTTCATATAAGCTTTTACATCATCGTCAGTCGCCTTAATGGTGGTATCCGTAATGCTACTGTAAGGTACAGTAACATAAGAAATCCTTGCAATGCTATTTTGATCAGCAAATGATTTTTCTGCCATCCATTTTGGTACGTAAGTACTATTGCTTATTAAACTCATGTACTTAGTTTGCAAAGCCTGATTAATGGTGGGCATAAGATAACCCTGTTCAAACATCTCAAGGTTTGGATTATTTTTTTGCTTCTTTATTTGCTTAAAATAATCTTTTGCTTCATTAACCTTAAACTCGCCTGTTTGTGGGTCTTTGAACTGTTGACTAAGCCACTGAGGAGGATTGTCTCCAAACAATAAATCGTTTAATTCTTTGTTGCTTACCTGCAGGCCTAGTTTATCATATTCCTGTTGCATCAATACCTCATTAATATTCTGCTCCCATACGTTAGCCGTTAATTGTTCACGTGGAGGTGCCTGCTGACCATACATAGACTGCATAAGGCTTATTTTCTTTTCAAACTCACCTCTTGAAATGTTTTGGCCATTAATCTTACCAACACTTCCATCGCGGCTGGACATGCCTCTGTTACGACCAACAAAAGCATCCATTAAAATAAACGCAATTAAGCTAAGGGCAATAACAGCAATAACTACCGCAGCGTATTTGTCCCTGATTCTTTGAATAACCGACATATTATTATTATACTTTTTTAAGTGGACGGCAAAAATAGGGGAATAAATTGTTTGAACAATTGTGGAAAACCTTTTAAAAGCCTGATTATTTGGCTATTTGATAAAAAAAGCTCAGTATTTGTAATGTGGACAACTCACCCGTTATAAATTATCTTAATGCATTAATTCTATTTTGAATAAATTATCCTAATGCTTAATATTAATAATTTAAAAAAATGATTCCTTTTTTTTATCGGTAAATTTTCCAACTAATATTAAGGAGAAGGGAAAATTCTAACAAAGAAATATTTATTATCTCCCCTGGCAATTGGCTTTAAGCGTAATTAGTAATATTATTAAATGAGGCACCCCCATAACATTTAATTACTAAAATGCTTTTTAGGTTCCTGTAAACACCTCTATTTCTTTTCATTAATAAGCAAATCAAAAGCCCTTAATTTTGTAGCGGTTGCTTGCATGCTTTATTATCCTTCATCTTAACTGGACTGGGCTAGAATGTGTGCAAAGCTTTTACTAATCGCTTAAATAAATGCACCTATAGCAATGAAACAATCTGATTCATATAAAGTAAGAATTGTAACTGCAGCTTCTCTTTTTGACGGTCATGATGCAGCCATAAATGTTATGCGTCGTATTATGCAATCAAAAGGGGCTGAAATTATTCATCTTGGTCATAACAGAAGCGTTGCAGAAATTGTGGAGTGTGCAATAGAAGAAGATGCACAAGGCATTGCTATAACCAGTTATCAGGGAGGCCATGTTGAATTTTTTAAATACATGAAGGATTTGTTGGATGAAAATGGCTGTGGGCATATTAAAATATTTGGCGGTGGAGGGGGTACAATTCTTCCTTCGGAAATAAATGAATTGCAGGAATATGGCATTACCCGCATTTATAGCCCCGACGATGGAAGACAAATGGGTTTGGAGGGTATGATTGAAGATGTAATTAACAAATGCAGCACAACAAATGCTGATGGCGAAGAAATAACCACATTGCCATTTTGGAGAGCAGCTGAAACCTGGAATGGCAAACTTCCTTTAGGTGAAAGAAAAGACATTAGAAGAATAGCCCGGGCTATTACGCTTGCTGAAGCAGGTCAGGAATTTAATAATGTTTTACAAGGAAATGCAACAGAGAAAGTAACAAAAAATAGTCCCGTGTTAGGTATTACAGGTACCGGAGGTGCAGGTAAATCTTCTGTAACTGATGAAATTGTCAGGCGTTTTCTTAATACCTATGCTGATAAAACTATTGCAGTAATTTCTGTTGATCCCAGCAAAAAGAAAACCGGAGGAGCATTGCTTGGCGATAGAATAAGAATGAATTCTATTCATAACCCACGTGCATACATGCGCAGCCTTGCTACCCGTGAAAGCGATGTAGCCTTAAGCAAACATGTGCAGGAAGCAATTGATATTGTTCAGAGCAAAGGTTTTGATTTTATTATTTTAGAAAGTGCGGGTGTGGGACAAAGCGATGCAAGCATACTTGCATTTTGCAACGTTAGTATGTATGTAATGACCCCGGAATATGGAGCCGCATCTCAACTGGAAAAGATAAACATGCTGGATTATGCTGACGTAATCTGCATCAACAAATTTGACAAAGCCGGTGCTATGGATGCCTACAACGATGTATGTAAGCAATACAAACGCAACCATCAGCTTTTTACTTCAAAAAATGAAGACCTGCCCATTGTGGGTTCTATTGCAAGCAAGTTTAATGATGAAGGGGTAAACCATTTGTTTGAGAAAATAATAGATGCCGTAGAAAAAAAGACAGGTGTACAATTTGGCGAATGCCACTTTGGAGCAACTGCAAAAGTTTCCACTGCAATTATTCCATCTTCGCGGGTGAGGTATTTAAGTGAAATAACTACTTCCATAAGAGAATATGATCAACTGGTAAGAGACCAATCAACAATAGCTACCAAACTATACCAACTGAATGGTGTACTGCAATCATTCACATCGTCGGAATCCGAAAAAAATGAAGACCTTAAAAATGCCTTGCAAAAGCAAATTGATTTTTATACCGGTCAATTAACACCTGTTGCAAAAAAACTAATAACCAACTGGCCAGAGAAAGTTAAAGAATACAGCAAAGACTACTTTGAATATAATGTTAGAAACAAAGTTATTCGTCAGGAAATGTTTACTAACAGTTTAAGTGGTACCCGTATTCCAAAAGTAGTATTACCAAAATATAAAGATTGGGGCGACCTGCTTACCTGGCAGGGACAAGAAAATGCACCGGGACATTTTCCATTTACCGCAGGTGTATTTCCACTAAAAAGAGAAGGTGAAGACCCTACCCGGATGTTTGCAGGAGAAGGTGATCCGGAACGAACCAACAAACGTTTTCATTATGTTGCATTGGGGCAACCCGCCAAGCGTTTATCCACAGCTTTTGACAGTGTAACACTATATGGAGAAGATCCTGCAATTAGGCCGGATATTTATGGCAAAATTGGTAACAGTGGTGTAAGTATTGCCACCGTAGATGATGCCAAAAAATTGTACAGCGGTTTTGATCTTTGCAGTCCGCTTACTTCTGTAAGTATGACTATAAATGGTCCTGCACCTATGTTGCTGGCATTTTTTATGAATGCGGCAATAGATCAACTTTGTGAAAAATGGATTGAAGAAAATGGTAAGTGGGAGTTGGTAGAAAGTAAACTAAAAGCTAAATATCAATCTACACAAAGACCACTTTATGCCAACTCATCTTCTTTGGAAAGTTTACCTGCCGGAAATAATGGATTGGGCCTTAAGATGCTTGGCTTGTCAGGCGATGAAGTGTTGCCGGCAGATGTATATGCAAAACTAAAAGCTGAAGCACTTAGTCAGGTAAGAGGTACTGTACAGGCAGATATTCTAAAAGAAGATCAGGCACAGAACACCTGTATATTCAGTACAGAGTTTGCGTTAAAACTAATGGGTGATGTACAGCAATATTTTATAGATCAAAAGGTCAGAAATTTCTATAGTGTAAGTATAAGCGGATACCACATTGCGGAAGCCGGAGCAAATCCAATTACACAGCTTGCATTTACTCTTTCTAATGGCTTTACCTATGTAGAATATTATTTGAGCAGGGGAATGAGTATTGACGATTTTGCACCTAATTTATCTTTTTTCTTCAGCAACGGGATGGATCCCGAATATAGTGTTATAGGCAGGGTGGCAAGAAAAATATGGGCCAAGTCTATGAAGTATAAATACAAGGCAAACAAGCGTAGCCAAATGCTGAAATACCACATCCAAACATCTGGAAGATCGCTACATGCGCAGGAGATTGATTTCAATGATATACGTACAACACTTCAGGCCTTATACGCTATATATGACAATTGTAACAGCCTTCATACCAATGCGTATGACGAAGCTATTACTACACCAACAGAAGAAAGTGTAAGACGGGCTATGGCAATACAGTTAATCATAAACCGGGAGTTGGGAACTGCTAAAAATGAAAACCCAAATCAAGGAAGTTTTTTAATAGAAGAGCTAACTGATTTGGTGGAAGAAGCGGTCCTTGCAGAATTTGACAGAATAAATGATCGTGGTGGTGTATTGGGCGCAATGGAGCGTATGTACCAAAGAAATAAAATTCAGGAAGAAAGTTTGTTTTATGAACATCAGAAACATACAGGCGAACTACCATTGATTGGGGTTAATACATTTCTAAATAAAAAAGGTAGCCCAACCATTTTACCGGGTGAAGTAATCAGA
>JANPGE010000138.1:0-11280 GCA_031423805.1 Segetibacter sp.
AACTATGGAGAAATTTATCAGCTTTTGGGTAAGCTATACCCGCCATTTATGGATGAAGGGTATAATTTAACAGGTACAACTGTGCAATCTATTCCAAATGTTGTGGGTAATTCTTATCCTGTTGCAGCATTTGCTGGTAGCGGACGAACAGGCGGTGAGCCTCCATGCAACGCAGGTGGAAGAGACAATGATATACAGCAATTATTTCCTGAACAAGCATGGGGGAAACATTATTTGCTTGCACCATATTCTAATTCCACTACACCCTCTAGTTTTATGCAGTGTATATATAAAGTTGTTTTGAGTGATACAACAACTGTTGTATTAAAAAACGGAGTGCCTTTAACGGGCTTGTTGATGGGTAAATATTATAAATATACAAGCACTACTGCTGATTATATAGAAGCTGATAAACCTATAATGGTAGCGCAATTTATAGGTGGTGGGTGTGTAAGTATGGATGGGGACCCCGAAATGGTTTACCCAAGCCCATTAGAACAAAGATTAAGAAGAACAAGATTTTATAGAAATGATAAGCAGGGAATAAGTACACAATATGTTACAATTGTAATTCCAACAAACGGATTAAATTCATTGACAATTGATAGTATATTGTTTTCTGCAATACCCTCATCGTTAAAGTTTAGTTACCCACATCCTAACTTGCCTGGTTATTCGGTTGCTATAAGAAAATGGGCGGCAGAAAAAAAGCAATGTATTATTCAAAGTGATTCAGCTTATACAGGCATTACCTATGGCTTAGGCGGTGCAGAAAGTTATGGGTATAATATAGGATCCGGAATAGACTCTATTGGTCCTGATGGTAGGGTGCTGCCTGTTTCTTTGGTCAGTATATCAGCCTTAAAATCAATAAAAAATATAATCGTAAACTGGAAAACTATTAATGAATTAAATACAGACCATTATGAAATAGAAAGGTCATTAGATGGAATTAATTTTGCCCGTGCAGGAACAATTTTGTCTAAAGGGAATAGCATGAATGGCTATTCGTATGTTTTTACTGATAAAGATGTAGTAAAGACTTATAGCTATAAAAAAGCATTGTATTACAGGCTACACATGGTTGACAGAGATGGTTCAAAGAAATATTCAACCATTAAAAAAGTAGCCCTTGATAAAAATGAATCATTTTCTATTTCAGTATCACCGGTACCTTTTAAGGATAAGATAAGTGTGGTTGTAAATACAGTGGGAGAAAGCACTGCATTGATAGCAGTAAATGATCTTACGGGAAGGACAATACTAACTCAAAATGCGTTAGTTGTTGCGGGAAATAATACTATCACAATCAATGATCTGGACAAATTGGTCAAAGGGATATATGTATTATCAGTAACTACAAATGGAGATACAATACGTTTGAAAATAGTGAAATAACGTACGTAGGTATGAAAATCCGGTGTTGTTCATTTTTTAGGAAATTACCTTATTAAAAACGCTTAGACCAAGTATTTTATCAAACTTTTTACCTTATTTGAAATATAAAGGAGATAATAAGGTTGCGTAAAAATTGGTCAAAATAAATACTGGTAAGGTAAGATGAATATCAAAATTCTACTTAATATCCTGATCTGGAGCTCACGTTAATCTATAAATTTTTTATTAATCCAACACTTCATAAATATTAAAGGGGTTGGCTTTATTTTTTAGATTTACCTCACCAACTTTATTGCAGTTAAAAGAGTCTTTTACTTTTTGGTAGGCAGCTTCTGTAATAATGATCTGATTTTCTTTAGCTGCCGACTGTAGGCGTTGTGCAGTGTTTACTGTATCGCCAATAACAGTATAGTCGAGCCTTTTTAAACTTGCAGAACCTATATTACCTGATATCATTTCACCACAATTTATTCCAATAGATACCTTAGGCTTAAAAGTCATTACAGATTCGGATACGGGCAATTTTTCTACTTTATTTTTTACTGCAATACTTGCATCAATTGCTCGGTCAAGATGATAGTTGCCTTTGAAAATAGCCATCACAGCATCACCTATAAACTTATCTACATAGCCCCCCTGTGCTATTATTTCCTTTACCATAACATCAAAATAGTTGTTTAATAGTTTTACTACTGTATCAGGTTTTTCATTTTCGCTTATAGAAGTAAAACTACAGATATCCATAAAAACTACTGTAGCCTCTACGGTTTCGTTGGCCATTAAAGACGACTCATACTCCCTGCTACCCATAAATTTTAAAACGTTTTCATCAACATACATCCTTAAAATGTTGTTTTCCTTTATAGCTTTAAGTGTTTCTTTTATCTGCAAAACATGGTGAATTGTTTTTTCCATTGTTAATGACAAATCATTGAAATTAACAGGCTTGGTTATAAAGTCAAAAGCACCACGGTTCATAGCTGTACGAATGTTTTCCATATCGCCATAAGCGGATATGATTACAGCTTTTATCAAAGGGCTTGATTCTCCCAACTTGCTAAGCAGGGTAAGGCCATCCATCTCGGGCATATTTATATCGCTTAATACAATATCAATATCAGGTTGTTCCTGTATTTTAAGCAGGGCTTCTTTACCATTTTCGGCAAAAACAAATTCATATTGCTGCTCTCTTATTTTTTGTCGAAATTTTTGCCTGATTAGGGTTTCAAGATCTGCTTCATCATCAGCTACCAAAATTTTGGTCATGTCAGATTGGTTTTTAATTTTTCTTTTAATACATTAAAATCAACAGGCTTGGTTAAAAAATCATTTGCCCCAAGTTCCATAGCCTGTTTGTAATTTTGGTCATCTCCATAAGCCGTAATCATCATTACTATAGGTGGTGGTTTCTCATACTTTTGTTTAATATGCCGCAATAGTTCCAATCCGCTCATGCCGGGCATATTAATGTCTGATAAAATTAGGACAGCTTCATGTTCATGTTTTTGCATAAACACAAGTGCGTCTTCTCCAGAAAAAGCAAACATCAGTTCTACTTCCCTATTTTTTATTTCTTTTCTAAATCTTTGTTCAAAGAGTACCTGAACATCTCTTTCATCATCTACTACTAAAATTTTCATAAGCAGTTTATATTGGTAATGTAATTGTAAACTCTGCGCCTTTGGTTGAGTCATTTTCCCTTATATTCCTAACAGTTAATTCTCCGCCATGTGCTTTTATTATATCATAACTAAGCGATAAGCCTAGTCCTGTTCCTTCGCCTGATGGCTTGGTAGTAAAAAAGGGTTGAAATATTTTATCCATTACTTTATCAGGAATACCATTTCCATTGTCTAAAACCCTTACTACTACTATGTTACCCAACTTTTTTGTAATTACAGTAACGGTAGGTTCATAATTTTCCTGCGTATTCCTTTTCTTATCAGTTACTGCATAAAACGCATTGGTGATTAAATTTAAAATTACTCTTCCTATATCCTGCGAAATAACATTAATATTTCCAAGCGATTCATCAAATTCAGTTTTCATAGATGCATTAAAAGACTTGTCTTTTGCCCGTAAACCATGGTATGCCAAACGGAGATATTCATCAGCCAGCTTGTTTATATCTGTTGGTTCTTTTTGGCGGTTGCCTGTTCGGCTGTGTAATAGCATGCCTTTTACTATGCCGTCTGCCCGTTTGCCATGATGATTTATTTTTTGTTCATTTGCTGCAATATCATCCGCCAATAATTTTACTTCTTCCATATTTCCTTTTGCAATCTCTTCCTGCATTTCTTCAATCAATTCTGTATTTACCTCCGAAAAGTTGTTGATAAAATTTAGAGGGTTTTGTATTTCGTGAGCAATGCCGGCAGTAAGTTCACCAAGGCTAGCCATCTTTTCAGATTGGATGAGTTGGGATTGAGTTGCTTTCAAATCTTCCAATGATTTTTGTAATTGTTCGGTTCTTAGTTGAACTTTTTCTTCAAGTAATTTTTTTTCTTTTCGAAGTTGTCTTGATCTATAAACTATATAACCTCTAAGCATACCAATACACATTAAAGCGAAGAGTAAATAAGCCCACCATGTTTTATACCATGGCGGGGAAATTGTAAAACCAAAGATTGCAGGTAGACTCCAATTGCTGTTAACGCCTTTGCTGCATACTTTAAATGTGTAATGCCCCGGAGGAAGGTTGAGGTAGTTTTCGGAAATAGTATTGGCGGTTGGCGTGCTCCAGTTTTTATCAATACCTTCAAGGATATAACTGTATTTTGTTGTGTCTTTTTTGTTTAAGTTAAGTTGGGAAAATCGAAATTGTAAATAATTATTATTGTATGGAATAGAAAGATTAACAGGAGTATTATACGGTCCAATAACACTATCCCAACTGAAATCATTTTGTGAATTATAACCCGTAAATAATGGCTTTTGTCCCTTTGTGAAAAATGAGTCGCTTGTCCAAATTGTATCTTTATTTTGTAGGGTTAGTTTATTTGAAAAATTCTGTGGTTGAGTCATTATGTTTATCCCGGTAAAATAAGTAAATGCAGAATCGTATGTTGGCTGAATCCTGTTAATTATTTTTATGCCATTGTCTCCCCATAGATATTGCCCTTTTTGAGTGATATAATCTACGTTCCACGAATTTGTTTCTTTTATTAAAGACTCAGATTTGTCAAGCATGCTAACCTTCCATTCTTGCAAAGAATCTTTCGTGTTGGGTGGTGTTATAACAGAAACTCCTTTAAGTGCGCCTACATACACACTGCCATTATATTCCTGTAAAGACAAAATTATATTATCTGATAATCCTTCGGTTTTAGTAATAGTTGATATTGTTCCTGCATTCTTATCTATCATATAAACTCCCTTATCTGTTCCTACCCAAATTTTTCCTGTTTTGTCAATCAGTAATGTCTTATTACAGGTGTCTTTTAAACCCGGTTCGTTTTTTATTGTTTTTATAGTCCCCAACCTGGTATCTAAAACATTAACTCCCCCCTGGGCTGTTGCCACCCAAAACAGCCCTTCTTTATCTTGCTTTACATCAGATACATTGTTGTCGCTAAGGCCATGCTCTTTGTCCAAATAACTTGTCTTTTTTGTTTTTGCATAAATAATAGTTACGCCATTGTTTGGGCCGGTAAGCCATGTATTACCAGAATGATCTATTGTTAAGCTATAAAGGGTGTCTTTGTAAAGACCTTCATTTTTCCCTACTTTTTCAATAGTATTATGTATAGGGTCTATAACATTATAACCACCATTTGTTGTAATGAATATTTTATTATCGTATTTTGAAATTGATTGCACAAACTCATTGCTAAGTCCGTTTGATGTATTCAACAACCTCATTTCATTTTTTGCCGGGTTTATTATTTGGATTCCATTGCGTGTGGCTACCCATAAATTTCCTATATAATCCTCCATTAAACTAATGATTTGAGTATTGGGCAATGTATGTACAGTTGCTGCATTTTGGTCAATAATATTTATTCCCTGATTTGTAGCAATCCACATTCGGTTTCTATTGTCAAGGATATTAAAAAATGCTACTATTCCTGCTAAACCATTGCTTTTGCTTATTAATTTTGTTAACTCATTCTTAGTGTCTATTACTTCAACTCCACCAAAACCCATTCTCCAAATTATACCATTATTATCTTCAAAAATGCTAAAAGTATATCTGCTTTTATTATCTTTTAAAGTGTTGAAATGTTTAATCGTTCCGGATTTTGTATCTATACAGTTTAGTATTCCACCATTTGCCGATACCCAAATTTTGCCTGATTTGTCCTGATAAATTGCTGATATTGTATCACTACTTAAACCATCAGTTTGTTTTATGTATTTTATTTTTCCTGATGAAGGGTTTATGATATTAATACCATGGTTATAGGTAGTGATCCAGGAATTATTTTCGGTGCCATGAATGATTTCAAATGCAGTAGAGTCTGAAAGGCCCTCTTTGGGAGAAATATTTTTGTAAGTTTTTTTTGTGGGATCAATGAGGCTTACAGCTTTATTAATATCATTATAGACCCAAAGATTTCCATTTTTATCCTTGGATATTTTATTAAAGTTATTTAAAACTGAAGTTACTTTATTTGAAAAGTTGATAGTGCCATTGTGCATATCAATCATGGAAATGCCACTAGATTGATTGAACCAAATATTGCCATTATTGTCTTCTGCAATACCATTAATTATATTCCCCTTTAAATCCGGAAAAAAATTTTGAATTTGTTCTCCATCATATCTGTAAAGCCCATCATCACCGGCTATCCAAAGAAACCCTGTTTTATCTTTAAATATTAAGCTGGTAAACTTAGCATTTAAGCCATGAATTGTTCCAAAATCAAGAATGGAAATTGGTTTGCCTTTTTGAGGTGTTGGTTGCAATGCCTTGACCGATATGGGAGGAGCCAAAACACTGGTTTTAAAAAGCAATGGTTTGGAAGGAAGTTTTTCAATGTTTATATCTGCTTCTGAAAGCTTTTCGAAATCAAAATGAACCTCTACTGTAGGTTTGTAAAATGGAATGAAATTATTTGTATCATATTTTGTAACAGGCAATGCATTTATGTTCAATGGTTTTACAATCGGTTTTATGATTGCATTTATGGAAGTATCCCATATCAGATTTAAAGTATCGCTAAAAACGAGTGGGGTTGTTATGGGTTGCAATTTTGCTAAATCCTTTGCTGGAAATGGAATTTCATTTTTATAGTTACAAGAACACAATTTTATTACAATAACAATAGTTGTTATTATGGTTATTAATGGATGCAGCAGGTTGGTTTTTTTTAACTCCATTTAAAAATATATATTATAAAGATAGTGAAATTATAAACTATTATTGCACCTCATCTGAGTCCTAACAAAGCACTCATTTTACTTTTTTCTTTCACCAATGCTTTATTGCATTATTAACCATGCAGGAAATCTCTTTTTGAAAATATAAATATTGATATTTTGATTTTCCCAATACTCATTTTTTATCCACCTAATCTGTTTTTAACCCTTTGATAACGACATTGCCGGTACTGTTTTTATCACATGGATAACTGAAGGCTTTTTGCCATAATTTTTCATCATTTAAAATACTATAAAATTTATCAAGAAATTGTATAGTGCTTTTTTTGTATCTCACAGATATTAGATTGCAATTTGTATATAATTCATAAATGTTGGTTTTATACTTTTTGAATTTTTCAATAATAGGAAGAAATGATTTATAATCATGCAGGCAATACCCACGATATCTTCTCTCCCTGATAGAATTCATTTTTAGTTCCTCAGCAGGTATTGCATATGGAGCATTAACAATGCCCGCCTGATCAAAATCGTAGGGTACGGCAATAGGTGTGGGTAAAGAATCTTCAGCTAATAATTTTATATTTTGAAGATATTGAACAGACCAATCGGTATTTGCTATAAGGTATTGAAAAATAGTCATTAATAGAAACTCATCAGACTGTAACTGTTGCGGTTTCAGTTTTTTTTCCACTTCATGCATTTTATTTCTTTTGGCCATATGCTTTACACTTTCAATAAAAATGCCGTATAAGCCTGATAAACTTTTATTCGTTTTTTCTTCATTTAATATTACTTTAACCAATCTTGCCTTAAAACTTTTTGGGGTTAAAATATTATATAGTTTATACACCAACCATTCTCTTATAACGTATTCATTTTCTGAACATGGCAGTACCAATTTTAATTTATTTTGACTACTAAAAATAGAAGATTGCGGTTGTTTGTTTTTAAAAAAATTAATTAAAAGCGGTGGATAAACACAATTGCTTTCTAACTTTCTAAAATGACCTCGGGTTTTTATTTGTACGGGTATTTCATTTATATTACTGTCTTTACCTTGTAAACAAATTAAGAAGGGAAAATATTGAGGTGCTGTTACACGATTATTTATTAAATTCTGCAGGGAACCTTTTAATGTTATCTGTAATACTTCATCGGTATCAAACAAACCTTTTTGAGCAGATGCACAATTTATAAATAAAATAAAGGATAAACTTAAGAGATAAGATGAGTAATAAGCAATAATTATTTTCATGTTAATTATTCTTTTTTGTCAAACATTTAAAACAATGATGAACTCACTTCCTTCACCTTCCTTTGTTTCCACTTTCAACTCTCCTCCATGTGCTTTTACAATATCATAACTTAAACTCAATCCCAATCCAGTTCCCTGTCCGGTTGGTTTGGTGGTGAAGAAGGGTTGAAATATTTTGTCCAATATTTTTGTGGGTATGCCCGGTCCGTTGTCACGAACTGAAATGAGTATTTTATAGCTAACCTTTTTTGTACTCACCCAAACTTTAGGCTCATGTTTGATTTGAGGGTTCCTTAACTCCCCTTGGGCGCCTGTCCCGAATTCATTTCGGGAGGGCAGGGAGGCTGCATAAAATGCATTGGTAATCAAATTCAAAATTACTCTTCCAATATCCTGCGGAATGATGTTGATGTTGCCAATCGATTCATCAAAATCTGTTTTCATGGTGGCATTAAAAGATTTGTCTTTTGCTCTTAAACCATGATAGGCTAACCGTAAATATTCATCTGCCAGTTTATTAATATCAGTCGGTTCTTTTTTACCACTGCCGCTGCTGCTGTGTTGCAACATGCCTTTTACAAAAGCATCAGCCCTTTTTCCGTGGTGATTTATTTTTTCTAAGTTTTGTTTTATATCAGCTGCTATGGCTTTAACTTCTTCTGTATTTCCTTTGTCAACCTCTTCAACCATTTCAACTATCAACTCTATATTTAGTTCTGAAAAATTATTTACGAAGTTTAACGGGTTTTGAATTTCATGTGCAATGCCGGCGGTGAGTTCGCCAAGGCTAGCCATTTTTTCTGACTGTATGAGTTGCTTTTGTGTATTCTGCAATTCATTGAGCGTAGTTTCAACTTTTTCCTTTTGTGATTGTAATAAAATATTCGCCTTTTGCTTTTGTTTATTATTCCGGTACAAAATAAAAGCCAGTACTACAAAGCCTGTAATGATGCTGATAAGCCCATATATTTTTATTCTTGTTTCGTATTGTTGTTTTTCTTCCCTGCTCTGCTGTTCTAATTGCTGTCGTCGGTTGGTTTCATTAAAACCCAGCGTTTGAAACTGTCTTATTTTATCCGAATTGTAGAGACTGTCTTTAACGGTGATTGATAAACGAAGATATTTATAAGCACTGTCTGGTTGATTATTTGCATAGTATAATTCGGCTACCAACGGGCTTATTTCTGCTATATAATAATTTGAATTTATACCCCATACCCGGATAGATATATTGGTTCTTTGGAAATAAGCTAAGGCATTGCGAGCAAAATATAAAGCAGAGTCGGACCGATCGTTTTTTTGAAAAACCCTTGCCATGCCCGCTTGTGCCCTTGCAGATAAGTGAGCTACATAAAAGGAACTATTATTTATTACATACCTGTAATAAAATAAGGCAGAGTCGTTTTGATTCATGGCAGCATATATGTTGGCAAGCAATAGACTTCCATTTACAAGGCTCCATGCAATGTATATTTGGGGAGTTCCACGATTGTCTATATTACTTATTGCCTGTTTTGCATTAATTAATGCCGCTGGAAGGTTGTTGAGTCCATAATAGGAGGTTGCCAATGTAAATTTCGAATAATTAAATCTTTGTGAGAACTGATTGCTTTTTTTATCGGTTGTGGAAAGGATCGAATCATATTGTTTGGTATATTTCAACATACTTACGTAGTCTTTCATAGATTCATAATCTGCGATGATAGAGCGGAGGACATCCATAAGCAAAAACTTATCATTCTCTTTTTCAGCAAGCTTCAAATTTTCAAAACGTATTTCTAAAGACTTCGGATAATTTCCTAACGAATGTAAAAGAGAAGCTGTTGTTTCTTGAATCCCAATGAGCACATCTGAGTGACCGTCCTCATACCATTTTTTGTATTCACTGCGTTGCTTCATTTTTTGCAACAATTGCAAGGCTTGCTGAGTATAGTAATAGGCAGAATCTGAATTGTAATAATCCAAGATAAAGGCATAGGCACTCGCCAGGGAAGCCATCGTGTATAACCTGGAAGTGTCATATTTTGCAATGGCAATGGTTTGCCATTTGTCTATAAAAAACTGGTCTCTCCATGCACTTACGTCATCCTTTATTACGGTATCTTTTCTTATATCTAATAGTCTGTCAGGCACCTCCTCACCGTTAAATAGTTTTTCTACAGTAAACCAACTTCCACGGTGGAATTTGTATGTTAAAGAGCCTGCTTTTAAATTTAAAGTAATAGACTTTTCTTTTCCTCCGCGAGGCTTCATTAAGTAAGATGGGTTTGCGGAAGAATCCCAGTTATTAAATGAACCAGTAACATAAATACTACCATGCACAATAGTTGTATGCTCTGACAAAATAAAGGTCACTTTGCATTGCGCCTGCAACTCAACAAAACAAATTAAGAAAAGGGCTGAACAAATAATTTTTCTCATAGAGTAACCAGTTGTTTATATAAGATTGTAAACATATTATTTCGGATTTATGATGCTTAGCAATTGAATGATAAAAGCGGATCCTTCCCCCTCCCTAGTTTCCACCCTCAACTCCCCACCATGTGCTTTCACAATATCATAACTCAAACTCAATCCCAATCCTGTTCCTTGTCCGGTTGGTTTAGTAGTAAAGAAAGGTTGAAATATTTTATCCAATATTCTTTGAGGGATACCATTGCCGTTGTCTTCAACCTTAATTTCAATAGTATTTCCTAACTTTTTTGTACTGACAGATACCGTTGGTTGATAATCAGCAATCCCAGATTTATTTTTCTCATCAACTGCATAAAATGCATTGGTAATCAAATTCAAAATCACTCTTCCAATATCCTGCGGAATGATGTTGATGTTACCAATTGTTTCATCAAAATCTGTTTTCATTGTAGCATTGAACGATTTATCCTTTGCTCTTAAACCATGATAGGCTAATCTTAAATATTCATCTGCCAATGCATTGATGTCTGTTGGTTCTTTTGAAACATTGCTTGTACTTCTACTGTGTTGCAGCATTCCCTTTACAATTGCATCAGCTCGTTTTCCGTGGTGATTTATTTTTTCTAAGTTTTGTTTTATATCAGCTGCTATGGCTTTTGCCTCATTCATATCACCTTTGTTTAATTCTTCATTCATCTCATCAATCAATTCTGTATTTACTTCAGAAAAATTATTCACAAAGTTTAATGGGTTCTGAATCTCATGGGCAATACCTGCGGTAAGTTCTCCCAGGCTTGCCATTTTTTCTGACTGTATTAACAAGGCCTGTGTTGACTTAAGTTCCGATAGTGTTTGTTCAAGTTCTTCCTTTTGCAAAAGAAGTGCTG
>JANPGE010000139.1:0-17535 GCA_031423805.1 Segetibacter sp.
CTCAAATGATAATTACTGATGCCAGAGGTTCAATCATCAAATCCATGACTTTAAATGCTAAAAGCAATGGTCAGGTTACTTTATCTGCCGGAGCTTTAACAACAGGTACTTATTTTTATTCTTTGTTAGTTGATGGGGTAAAAACTGATACCAAAGAAATGCAGATAGTAAAATAATTTTTTGAATAATTGAATTAAGAAAAGGTTACCGAACTCCGTCCGGTAGCCTTTTTTATTATTACTTAATCTTTAACGCATCTGACTGATAATCCTGCATACCAAAAATCAACATCACCACTTATATCATCAATGCTGCTGTGAAGTGATATAAAGTCAGCGTTACCCAATGCAAAAATCTCGTTTAACCAAAATTTACCTATTTGCCCCTTTCCTGTAAATCCAGAACTTCTTTCTCCACCCGGCAAACCAGTAAATCCGGTTTCATTAGTTGCATAAGCATTAGGAGCTAACCAATGAGAAGTGCCTGCCTCTTGCATAGAATATGGTCTTACTGTTCCGCCAGTAAGAAAGGTATATAATATATTGATGTCTGTATGTTTGGGAATATGCCAACCTAAAGGGGCGAGACCTCTTGAATCTAATACTGTTGAAAAGTTATAGAGTTTACCAAAAGTATCATTATAGGTTGGGTTATTATTATAATAACAATAAGCACCAGTTGTAAGGTTTGTCCATGTAGTATTACTTGTAACCTGTGGTATAGCATCTCCATTGCGGTAGTGTGCAGTTTTTAAGTTTTCAACCATCCAGGTTTGGGTACCAATCACAATTGTTTTATAAACATTGCCATCTTGATCTATGGCACCCCCGTAGGTAAAATCAGGAGTGGTAAAGCTTATTTGTGTTCCATAAGCTATTGAACCTATATTATTATAAGCAAATGCACGGGCATAATAGGTTGTATGTGGCGATAGGGCTATTATCCTGCCGGTAAATGTTCCGTTACCTGGTTGTGGATCTGTTGTTCTTGAATTTGTTATGGTTGGATTTATTGTCTTGCTCCAGCAAATGCCAGCTTCTGAAATTCCGCTATTGGCATCGTTTATTACCTCTGCAGTTACTTCTGCATAATATGGGGTATTGCGTGTTAAGGCTGTAGATACTATGGTAGGTATATTTGATTTTGTTGTCAATTGCAGCTCATTACCATAAGCGGTTCCTTTGCTGTTGGTAGCATAAGATCTTACAAAATAAAGTGTTGAAGGATCTAAGCCTATCATGCTGGCAGAAAAAGTTCCTAATCCTGTACCATTACTTGATATATTATCAGATATGGTTGGATTTGTAATCGTATTCCAGCAAAATCCACGGGCAGTTATGGAAGTGTTGCCTGCAGAAGTCACATTGCCTGAAACCTTTGCAGATGTGGGCGTAGTATCACTAACAGCTAAAGTAATTACCGTTGGTAGTACTACGGTAGCAACCTGTAAGGTTAGCAATTTAAATTTGTAATTACCAGCAATAGTAATTATAGAATTTGCAACGTTTTTGGCTGCAAGATTAAATTGCCCGGTTACCCAATAAACTTGTTTTCCATTTTCAACTGTTCCTTTTTCTATAGCACTAATCTGGTTTTTAAATGTTGTATTGGTAGGCTCTAGTGAGAGGTAATAATCTGTACCACCGCTTGTTTTAGGTGCCTTTAAACTAAAATGAAATGGTATTGTGTCGTATGCATAACCTGCATATTCTTTTATAGGGTAATTGCCGGTAGACAGCTTTTCAAAATCGCCGTAAAATGCAGGAAATGAAAATGAAAAGGATGCTTTTGTTGATTGGGATATAGCTAAAACTCCTGTATTAATATCACCGTTTTGTGCTTCGAAAAGCAAATTACTACAGTCTACTCTTATTTTATTACCACTGATTATGTATTCAACAAATGGATTTGAATTAGAAGTTGTACCTGTAGTATTTGTATTGTTATCATTGTTTGATTTATTGCAACCTGTTAATAGAATGAAGCAAAATAACAAAGGGGTAGTCACCTTAATATATCCTGGCATAATAGCACTGGTTTTATAGGAAATGAAAAATAAGTGCTATGAAGGTAGTCTTATAATTATGGTGATGCTTATTTATTTCTTATTTCTATTATTGAAACCAACAGTATAGTAAGTTGACTTTTTAAGAAATCTAATTTATTAAAAGTATAGAGTTAATTTCTGCGTAGTGATTTTTGGTAAACTTCCGATTTCTTATTTATAAGTAAAAAATGTTTAAAATCTATTTACAGGTAACCATATTCAAAGTGTCTTTATATTTAGCTGTATTAACATCCTTGTAAATTAGGTGTCCATCATTGTTTGGATCTAATAGTTCACCTGCTTTAATCATCAATTTATTGCCTTCAGCTTTCATTACTTTAGTTTCTGTTTGGTTGTTCCCTTCAATCATGTAATTATAAAGAAGTTCAAATTCACCATTACTGTTTTTTCTTCCTGCCAAAGTACCTCTTGCACCATCTTTCTGATAAGGTATCCAATTCATTGTTCCATTAACTGTATCTCCGTCTATAGTTAAACTTACAAATGTTGTATCTCTGTTGAAAGTAGATAAATAACATTGGGTAGAACCAGATGCAGCAATTGTTGTATCCGCGGGTTTAAGGCTGATTAATGTATCTTCTGTATCAACTTTGGTTTGATTATTTTGACAGCTTGAAGCTGTAATAAGTATGATAATACCGGTTATATAAAATGTAATAAGTTTCATGTAAGGAAATTAAAAGTTGATTGTTAAAATCAAATGGTTTGGAGTAATAAGTGCTAAACAAATATATCTTTAAAAACGGAATCTAAAAGAATGAATTGATTAAATCTTTAGCTTTCCTTCAATACTATCATCTATAGTTTTGCCTAACATTGCACCTGCTGCCATCTTTATAAATGCAATGGCATCACCATGCTTGTTATCCCAATAATAGGCTTCAAGAGTTTCAATTTTAATTATTGTTATTCTGGTGTCATTTACACCCTGTGTAAACCATGTTTTGAGCAGTGGACTCCATAATTCTTCAATTAAAGCTTTATCGCGGCTTATAGTAGCCTGACCATATACGCTCAAAAAGTCAGAATGAGCAGAACCCTGAAACAGAAGATGTACTTTATTATCTAATTGCAGGTCTGCATTTTTATAGCTATCATCTGCACTAAAGAACCAAAAATTACCATCCTCATCAATTTTTTGGGGTGACATAGGTCTTGTGTGTAATGGATGCCCTGTGGTTATTTTGGTGCAAAAAAAACACGAAGCAGCTTTTTCTGCCATTTCCTTAATTTTCTTTCCGGCATCGTTTCCTTTCAGATCTTTATAATTTTCTTCGGCCTGTTGATGGTTTATACTGTCCATATAGTTTATTTAGTATTTGTTAAAACTATACTTGCTTAAAAAATTATTCCAAACAAATTTGGGGAAGTATAAAATTACAGAAGGCTGAATGGGTTAGGTGCGTGTTATGATTTTATAACCCTTATTAACAACAAAGGAAACGTCTAACGACATTTCCTTTGTTGTTTGAGTAAAGTATAAATAAACTATGCTGCAACTCGCCTATGGTTGATTGTGGTATCAATTCTTTTATTTTTTTCCCAAACTGCACTTTGGCTTCCGTTTAGAAATCTAATTAATCCTATGACTACTGCATAGTTCATTATAAAGAAATAATAGGGAATAAAAAAGGCCTTGATTTTTATATTCTTTTGTTGCAATAAAAAACCGGCTGAAGCACAAACATAAAACATGATGTGGCACATAAAAATATTTTTATAGAAATGGCTATGCATAGCTAAGGGCCAATTAACTGCAAACAATATTATGAGTAAAAACGGGGTTATTGTCCACCTCAATACTCTGTGTGAAAAATATTGGAAATAAAGTAATGGTGATTTAATACAGCTCAAATATTGGCCAAGTCTGTCAATGGATTGCCAACCGCCGGCACTGATTCTTATTTTTCTCTTTAATTCTTCTCCCACACTTTCAGATGCAGTTTCTATGGCATAAGCTTTAGGTTCGTAAGCTATTTTATAACCCTTGGATGCAATAATCATGGATTGAGTAAAATCATCAAGGATAGTATCTTCCGGCAACTGTTCAAATAACTCTGTTCGGTAAGCTACTAGTTCTCCGGCAGCACCTACTGCACTATTTAGCTGATAATCCAGCTTCTTTAAAACTGATTCATACTTCCAATACATACCCTCTCCTGCAGCACTTGCTACATCTGCAGTTTTGGTAAATATTCTTTTTTCACCAGATACGCATCCTACTTTATCATCGCTAAAGTGTTTTACCAGATTTCTTAACGCTTCTTTGTTGAGCAAGGTGTTAGCATCTGTAAATACAACAATAGGTGTATTAATGAATTGCACAACCCGGTTTTCGGCAGCAGTTTTACCACTTCGGCGAGAAATGTGAAAGGTTGTAACAGAGGGATAGCGTGACAATAATTCCATAGAACTGTCTGTAGAGCCATCGGTAACAAAAACGAGATTTAGTTTGCTTTTGGGATACTCTAAATCTAATGAGTTGCTTATTTTTTGCTCAATAATATAAGCTTCATTGTAACACGGAACCACCAATGTAATTTCCGGTTCATACGTCTTATCAAATGATTTTGACTTTTTAAATAGTGATTTTAATTTTACAATCACAAAGAGCATTATCCCATATCCAAAATAAGAATAGAAGAGGATAAAGAAGGATACGAAGAAAATAAATTCCAGGGATTTCATATAGGATATTTAGAAACAATAACGTTTTACGAAAGTCTAAAATTGCAAATCTGCCAAAAGTGGGAATATTTTAATCTTTTTTGTGAATAACTATGGATTTCTTAATGGTTATTTAAAATATCATTACCTAAATCAACAGAGATGGCGCTTAAATTATATCTATAGTACCTAAAAGATTTAGTGATCGGCAATAGCCGGGATTGGAGTGGAAATTCTTTTTATCCCGGAGGGTAAAAAGAAATGGAACGTAAAGCCCGTACCGCTCTTGAATGAGGCTAAACTGCTGCTGCTCAAAATATAATTATTCGTTTCTGCTTTTTGCATAGTTGCGCCATTTTTCTATTACATGTTCCATATCTTGTGGCAAGGGTGCCTGAAAAAACATATCCTGTTCTGTAACCGGATGTTTAAAACCAAGGGTAAATGCATGCAATGCCTGCCGTGGGCAAAGGTCAAAGCAATTGTCAACAAACTGTTTGTATTTTGTAAAAATGGTACCTTTTAAAATCTTGTCACCGCCATACGTGCTATCTGCAAAAAGTGTATGTCCTATATGCTTCATGTGTACCCTTATCTGATGGGTACGGCCGGTCTCAAGGGTACATTCTATAAGGCTTACATAATTAAATCTTTCGAGTACACGGTAGTGGGTAGTAGCATCTTTACCATGCTCGCCTTCGGGGTAGGCTTCAAAGAGTTTTCTGAAACGTTGATTCCGGCCAACATGGGCAACAACAGTTCCCTCAGCTTCTTCAAAATCGCCCCAAACGAGTGCCATGTATTTGCGCTGTATGGTATGGTGAAAAAATTGTTTGGAAAGGTGTAATGCGGCCTGTGCTGTTTTGGCAAGAATGAGCAGTCCAGTAGTATTTTTATCTATACGGTGTACCATGCCGTAACGGGGAAGCAGGCTTTCATCTATGTCGGGATTTTGTTGCCTTAGATAATATGCCATGCCATTAAGAAGGGTGCCGCTATAATTGCCACTGCCGGGATGCACTACCATGCCTGCAGGCTTGTTTATTATGATTACGGCATCATCTTCGTACACTATGGGTATATCCATAGGTTCGGGTATAATATCTGAAACTTCAGGATGAGTGGAGGTATAAATAATGATTTCCTGAAGACCTTTAACTTTAAAGTTGGGTTTTACGGATTGACCGTTTACTGTAATCATACCTGCCTCAAGTGCCTGTTGAATCTTGTTGCGTGTAGCACCTTCTATACGGTTCATCAGAAATTTATCTATGCGATATGGTTCCTGACCTTTGTCTGTATGAATGATTTTTTGTTCATACAATTCTTCATTGCTGTCGTCTGCCTGTAAGTCGGTGTCTTTTTCCTGGTTCATGGTTGCCGCAAAGGTAAACCTGTTTATCGTTTTTTGTTTTAATTAAACCATAAACTCTAAACCCTAAACATTCGGATAACCACATAAGCCAATACGCAGGTGAGTAACAGTAAAATGGCGGTATATAAAATCCATTGCATTTCATTGTTTGTTTTTCTGGGGAGTTTGAACTTTTTACTGCGGAGTTGTTTCCTTAGCTGATGCTTGAGTGTAGCAACATGTTTTTGAGTAACATCAGTATTTGGCAATAGTTTAAGACCTTCCAGTGCATCGGCTTCAAAGTCTTCTGATGCTATTTCCTCTATCTGCTTTTTATCTATTTCAGAAGTATTTGTATTAAGGTAATTGAGCAAATCTTCTTCGCTCAATGGTCGCTCATCATTGTTTAATATGTCTTTCCAATCAGCCATTAGTTTGTTTCAGTTTTTTTTCTACCAGAATCTTTAAATTTCGTTTGCCATTTTGAATAAAGCTTTTTACCTGTAGTAAATTAAATCCGGTAGAATCCCTAATCTCCTGATAAGATTTTTTATGGAGGTAAAATAAAGTTACACAAGTTTTCTGCTCGGGATTTAATTCCTGTAAACCTTCTTCTATGAGGCTTAAAGTGTTTTCTTTATGCTGCATTAAATGGTTACCTGTACTTTCATCGCTATAAATATTATCTGCTATTTCTACAGAAGCATAAAACTGCTTGCTTCTTAACTTCATGAGGCATTGGTTTTTAGCAACCATATACAACCAGCTTTTAAAAAAATCGACCTTATATTTTTGCAACTCGAGTATTGCTTTCAGGAATATTTGTTGAACGGCATCTTTTGCTTCTTCCTCGTCTTTCAGATATTTCATACATACACCCAATAAAAGCATGGTATATCGCTCCAGCAAAATTCCTAACCAATAGTTGTTGCTATCGCTGTAGAATTTTTGAAGCAGTTCTTTATCCTCAATATGGTTCCATGCATCTTTAGCCACCTTTTATAGCAAATGATTTATGGTATGATGAAATTTTAAAGAATTTCCATAAAAATAGGGGAATATAAATCAATGATATTGCCTAAGAAAAGAAAAAAAATTATGCATATGAAAGTAGAAAATCTTCTCTTAAAGGTCTTTTTGTCAATATATCGACTGTAAATGACAAAACATTCCGGAGCGCATCTTTTAATTGGCCAAAATCGCATGGTTTGCAGATATAATAATTAGCCCCTTGTTCATACATTTTATTAACAGTCTGCCTTTGGCAGGAAGTGGATAGGATAATTATTGGAATGTTCTTAAGTTGAGGAAGGGATCGGATTTCGCAAAGACATTCTGATCCATTTTTTTTCGGCATATTTAAGTCCAAAAAAATTATATCAGGCAAAGGCTGGACTAAGTTTCGTAACCTTTCCATGAGCAAGTGCCCATCTGATTCAATAGTAAGTTGTGTTTGGGCATTCACTTCTTTTAGAGCTTCTTCAAAAATCATACAATCATCTGAATCATCATCAGCTAATAATATATTTTTAGAATGGGTTGAAAATAAATTCATAATATTACTAACATACGTTTCTTTTTAGCACATGGTTTTAATACTTTTAAAATTTTTGTTTTAATACATTAATTAAGAATTGTGTATCCATTACTATAATTTAAAATCTTAAATTATATTGTGATCTGTATTTTTGCAGCATAATTAAATTTAATGATCTCTCACTTAGAAGCATCTCTTTCCCATTTTTCAATTCATAAAATAGGTAATAAACTACAGGAGGAACAACTTGTTTTATCAGAAATGCCCTTTGCAATTAAGGATGAAATGTTGGCTCAACTGCTGATGCAATACTTCCTTACCCCTTTTGAAAAAGTAAATGAAGCCTATAGGTTATGGCATGCAACAGGTAATCTCGAATTAAACGAAATATTTCATTTTGCTGCATTAATGTTTAATGATACTGAAACGTTTCATAACAACACCAAACAAATTGCCAGACAGTTGTATGATATAACTAATCATCCCAAAATAAAATCAGGGGAATTATACATCTGCTATTTTAATAAGCTGCAAATAGAGGGAGAAATACTTGATGCAATTGGTATTTTCAAATCTGAATCAAAGGAACCTTTTCTCACCATTACACAGCAGGGAAAAACGTTTGAACTTGGCTATGAACAGGAAGCAATAAACATAAAAAAACTAGACAAGGGTTGTATCATTTTCAATATTGAAAAAAGTGACGGGTTTAAGGTGGTTGTAGTTGATCAAACCAACAGATCAGAAGCTGTGTATTGGATAGATGATTTTCTAAAATTGAAAGTAAGAAATGACAATTATAACCAAACCCAAAATGTATTGAGTGTTTACAAAAGTTTTGTAACAGACCACATGGAAGGTGAGTTTGAAGTTTCTAAAACAGATAAAATAGAACTGCTTAATCGTTCAATAAAATATTTTAAAGAAAATGAAAATTTTGAATTGGAAGAATTTGGCAAAGCTGTAATCAGAAACCCGCAAGGCCTTGAATCTTTTAAACAATTTAAGAATAGTTATGAAGATGAGTTTGATACAGAAATAGCTGATTCTTTCGAAATATCGAATGCTGCTGTAAAAAAGCAAGCACGGGTTTTTAAAAGCATTTTAAAGTTGGATAAAAACTTTCACATTTATATACATGGCAGTAAGGAAATGATTGAGCGTGGGTTTGATGAGGAGAAAAACCTTAACTACTATAAAGTGTATTTTAGAGAAGAGCAGTAATTGAAAAATCCTTAAATAAAATTAGCTATGAATCTTAATCAGGTAACCGTTCCGGTATTGGATGTAGAAAAAGCTATAGTATTTTATGAAGAATTTGGGCTTCAGTTAATTGTAAAATCATTGCCCCATTATGCACGGTTTCAATGTCCTGTAGGCACTTCTACATTTTCGTTACATCAGGTTAATAATTTGCCGGCGGGGGAATCTGTATGGGTATATTTTGAAATTGAAAATTTAGACACTACGGTAAGTCTTCTTATAGATAAGGGCTTTATTTTCGAAGAAATGCCAGAAGATAAACCCTGGCTTTGGCGAGAAGCAATATTAAGAGATATGGATAACAATAAAATTATCTTGTATCATGCGGGAATCAATAGAACAAACCCGCCCTGGAAAATAAACCCTAAAACTTAAACTATAAACCCTAAACATCATGGCATACTTTTTTTACTAATCTTAAAAATGAAAAGTTATGGATAAGATGGAAATTAAAGGAGCCTGGAACGAATGGAAGGGTAAACTAAAATCAGCCTATGCAGACCTTACCGATGATGATTTAAAATATGAGGAAGGAAAAGACGACGAATTATGGGGAAAGATTCAACAAAGAATTGGTAAGGGAAAAGATGAATTAGTTGCTTGGTTAAAAGGTTTAGGTTAACTAATTGGGGGGGATTTTTGAAAAAGACTTTCTAATTTTTAGAAAGTTTTTTTTATTTAGACGATATTTTACAATAAAAGACAATGAATTTACATTCCGGATATCCATATTGGTTGGTTAAAGAAGGTATACCCTACAATTACCCAAAACTTGAGCAAAACATAAAAGCAGATGTAGTTATAATGGGTGGCGGTATTAGCGGTGCATTATTGGCCTATCACCTTGTTGAGGCAGATGTAGAATGTATTGTTGTTGATGCAAGAACAATTGGTTTAGGCAGTACATCAGCCAGTACCGGACTTTTACAATATGAAATAGATACACCTCTTTCTAAATTAATAAACCTGGTAGGCGAATACAATGCTGTAAGGTCTTATCAACTTTGTGCAGAATCAATAATTAAAATTGGAAACATTGCAAAAAAAATTGGCTTTAAAGATTTTAGCTTTCAACAGAGTCTCTATTATGCAGCTTATAAAAAAGATGTTGCTTTCTTAAAAGAAGAATTTGACATAAGAAAGAAAAATGGATTCCAAGTAACATTTTTTGATGCCGAAGATGTAAATACAAATTATCACTTTGATGCACCTGCGGCCATTCTGTCGCAGGAGGGAGGTCAGATAAATGCCTATGCTTTTACAAATGCTTTACTACAATATCTTTCTAAAAAAGGTTTGAAAATATTTGACCGCACCAATATCAAAAATATCCAACATCACAAAGCCGGAGTAAAACTCACAACTGAAAGGGGTTATACTATAAAGGCAAAGCAATTAATGTATGCAACGGGTTATGAAGTTGTAAATTATATTGATAAAAAAATTGTTGATCTCCACTCAACATACGCATGTATTAGTGAGCAGGCTAATGAAGCTTATAAGTTTTGGAGTGATAATGTCCTTTGCTGGAACACTGCTGATCCATATTTATACCTAAGAACAAATGACAGAAGAATAATAATAGGCGGCCGCGATGAAGAATTTTACAATCCAACAAGACGGGATGAATTGTTGCCACAAAAAACAAAACAACTAATTGCCGATTTTAATAAATTGTTTCCTGATATTGATTTTAAATATGAGTTTGCGTGGACGGGAACTTTTGGGGCTACCAAAGATGGGCTACCCTTTATAGGTAAATATAAACCTTTGCCCAACAGCTTTTTTGCACTCGGCTTTGGCGGAAATGGAATTACTTTTAGTCTGATAGCTGCGGAAATAATCAGAGATATGATTACAGGCAAACAAAATAAAGATGCTGATATTTTTTCGTTTAACAGATAAAATAAGGTCTGTTATAATTTAAAAACATTATTGCTTTGTTCGTTGATTAGTTTTTTCTTTAACAGGCTTTGCATCCTCCAGGTCCTTTTTAAATTCATGACGTTGTTGCGCCTCATCAATAGAGTGACTCTGTTGAAGGTTTTCCTCATTTTTAGAATACTCACTTAATTTTAAATAGTATTTTTTTATAACCTTCAGTTCATCTTCCGACATCCCTTCAACGTTTACTAATCTGTTACTTGCATACTGATGAGCTGCAACCAACTCATTTAGTTTCAATTGTATTGCTAAGGAATCTTTGTTCTGTGCCTTTTGAATGAGGAACACCATTAAAAATGTGATAATTGTTGTAGCTGTATTTATAAAAATCTGCCAGGTTTCAGAATAATGAAAGGCAGGTCCTGTAAATGCCCAAACTACAACAATTCCAAATGCAATTAAAAATGCCGGTGTACTACCTGTAGCCTGTGTTGCTTTTGTAGCAAACTTTTCAAATGAACTTCCGGATGTTGAAGATTTTTTGTTTTTCATTTTTTCAATAGGAATATTCAAAATTTATGCCTCTGACAAAATGATTCGTTTATTTTTCATTCTTAAGGTTTGAAAACATTTGCCTTTTTAGACTTGCCTATCTTTGTGCAGATGTCGAGAATTTTATCTATAGATTACGGTTCCAAAAGAACAGGGCTTGCTGTTACAGACCCTTTAAAAATTATGGCGGGTGGGTTGGCAGGCATTCATACCAAAGATTTAGAAAATTTTCTGAAAGAATATTTTTCTAAAGAAGTAGTGGAATTGGTTATTATTGGTCACCCACTTAATTGGGATGATACCGCTACACATGCCACTCCGCTTGTGGAAGCGTTTATCAACCGATTCAAAAAAGTATTTCCAAACATTCCCATAAAAAAAGTTGACGAACGCTATACCTCTGTGCTTGCAGTGCAAAGTATGGTGCAAAGCGGTATGAAGAAAAAAGACCGGCAAAACAAAAATCTCGTGGATGAAATTGCAGCCACCATTATGCTGCAGGAGTATCTAAATACCATTCCCTGACTATTCCATTTGTTGATTGATTCAATTGTAGGTAAATTTGCAACCTTTGTAAATTTTAATGGTAGAGCGAACTTTACCCCAAGCAATTTTTTATAATGATACTTCCTATTGTAGCCTACGGCGGACCTGTTTTGAGAAAAGTGAGTGAGGATATTACTCCTGATTATCCCGGCTTTGCCAAATTTTTAGAGGATATGTGGGAAACCATGTACGAGAGTAATGGCGTTGGATTGGCTGCACCACAGATTAACAGAAGCATCCGGTTGTTTGTTTTTGACAGCAAACAAATATTTGAAAATCAGGAAAAAGACGAAAAGGGAAAATACCCTGATGAACCCGGTGTAAAAGGGGTTTTTATAAATGCCCGAATTGTAAATCTAGAAGGAGGGGAGTGGTCTTACAACGAAGGCTGCCTTAGTATTCCTAAAGTAAGAGAAGATATTATGCGTCCTCATATTGTGACTATGAAATATATGGACGAAAACTTTGTTGAACATACAAATACTTTCAACGGATTAACAGCTCGCATTATACAGCACGAATATGACCATTTAGAGGGAAAATTATTCATTGACTATCTAAAACCCCTACGCAAAAAAATGCTTCAAGGCAAATTAAATGACATTAGCAAAGGCAAAGTAAAAGTGGATTACAGGATGACCCTTGCGAAATAGGTAGTAAGATGGTAGCAAGATGTGAGATGTAAGTTATTGTATGTAAGATTTTAGATATGTAAAATGAAACTACCACTCTTATGATCATGCGGTAAACAAATTGCCTACTTATCATATTATAAAATGATGCATTGTCTAATTGATCCATTGAGCAATTTTCAAATTGAGCCATTTTCATATTATCACATTATCACATTATCAAATTATCAAATTAAGCCATTGAACCATTTCTTTCTTAATTCATTGCTAAAAAATCTCACTGTTAATTTTCAATTTTAAATTTTCCTCATTTTAAGGTAGGTTTGCCCGTCTTATTTTTTTAACCAAAACAATGGTGAACAGCGGGTTGGCTTTTTATAGGGTCATTGCTGCGAAAGATTGCTATTTTTTCAAAAACAAAATACTAGGATGAATTTCAACAAAATCAACAACATTGTAGGCTGGATTGTGTGTATTATCGCCTCTGCGACCTACATAATGACTGCTGAAGCAGGTGGTAGCCTTTGGGATTGTGGTGAGTTTGTAAGTAGTGCATTTAAGTTACAGATACCGCATCCGCCTGGAGCGCCTATGTTTGTGCTTATTGGTCGTGTATTCATTATTTTGTTTGGCGATAATCCGGCTACAGCAGCAAAAGCTGTAAACATAATGAGTGCATTGGCAAGTGGTTTTACAATTTTGTTTTTGTTCTGGACTATTACGCACTTTGCCCGTAAGGCAGTTCAAAAAGTGGGTGAGCAGTTCAACATGAACCAGATTATGGCCATTATGGGTGCAGGTGCTGTTGGTGCATTGGCTTATACTTTCAGCGATTCTTTCTGGTATTCTGCAGTAGAAGGTGAGGTTTATGCATTGAGTTCCTTCTTTACAGCGTTGGTATTCTGGGCTATATTGAAATGGGAACATGCCGTTGACCATGAAGCCACAACAGGTATAAATGCAGATCGTTGGATCATTTTCATATTCTTTATGATGGGCTTATCAATAGGCGTGCATTTGCTCAACTTGTTGACCATTCCGGCTATTGTAATGGTTTATTATTATAAAAAGTATAAGGTAAGCAACAAAAATACTTTGTATGCATTTTTGATAGGCTGTTTAGTAACAGGCGTTGTTCAAAAAGCTGTAATACAATACACTATACAAGGTGCAGGTTTCTTTGACCGCATGTTTGTCAATGGTTTTGGTATGCCTTTTTTCAGCGGATTTATTATATTTTTTGTATTGCTTGGAGTATTAATCTGGTGGTTATTGAAATATGCACGTCAGAAGCATTATAGCTTTTTACGTCTTGGATTGTGGTGCTTTGTATTTATGCTTTTAGGCTATAGTACCTATATAACTACAATGATTAGAAGTAATGCAGATCCTGCGGTAGATATGTATAATGTTGACAATCCAATGAGTTTGGTAGGTTACCTTGGCCGTGAACAATATGGTGATTTCCCTTTGGCTTATGGACAAAAATTTACTGCCCAACCCATAGATTACAAAGAAGAAGGAACAAAATACATTAAAGCAAATGGGCATTATATTGAAAACGGTAAAGATGGCCATTATGTGTATGATGCAGATAAGCAAATGCTGTTCCCAAGGGTTTGGGATGCAAGCAACGATCAGGGACATGCAGATTATTATGCAAATTTCCTCGGTATTAATAAACTTCAGGACGGAACTTACGACCGCGATCCTGACTTTGGAGATAACATTAAATTTTTTGTATCCTATCAGTGTTATTGGATGTATTTCCGCTACTTTATGTGGAATTTCTCCGGTAAGCAAAATGATGTTCAAGGTGTTTATAATGGGAATGTAAGAGATGGTAACTGGATTACCGGAATATCATTTATAGACAACATGCTATATGGAGATCAGGATTTAATGCCGGATAGCAGTAAAAATAATAAAGCACACAATAAACTATTCCTGCTGCCATTTATCCTTGGTATTTGTGGATTGATTTACCAAAACAAAGCAGACAAGCGAGATACTTTTATAACATTTTTACTCTTTTTCTTTACGGGTATGGCCATTGTGCTTTATCTGAATCAGGCAGGTAACCAACCACGTGAACGTGATTATGCTTATGTAGGTTCATTTTATGCCTTTGCTATTTGGATTGGTCTTGGTGTATTACAGGTTCGGGAATGGTTAAGCAAAGCCATGAGCAAAAATATTGCAACCAATTTAGCCACGGCTATATGCTTATTGGCGGTGCCAATGTTGATGGCCGCACAAGAGTGGGACGACCATGACCGTAGCCGTAAAGTAATTGCCCGTGACCTTGCTAAAGATTACCTGGAAAGCTGTGCCCCAAATGCAATTTTATTTTCTTTTGGTGACAATGATACCTACCCGCTTTGGTATGCACAGGAAGTAGAAGGTATAAGACCTGATATACGTGTTATCAATTATAGTTTGTTAGGTATAGATTGGTATATAAATGAACTACGTTACAAAGTAAATCAAAGTGATCCGATAGATGTTATCTGGACACCCGAACAAATTCAGGGCCGCAAGAGAGACTACATACGTTATAACGATAAGTCAGGCTTACCAGGTAATCAATACTTTGACCTTTACGACCTGATGAAAAACTATGTAGGTAGCGATGATCCTTCTAAAATGATGGGTGCAGGTAACAGTGATTACATCAATACTTTCCCGGTTAAAAAAGTATCTGTACCTGTAGATGTAAACCTTGTAAAACAGAATGGCACAGTAAGTCTTACAGACAATGTGGTACCTGAAGTAAGGTTCGATATCCCAAAGAATTTATTGATGAAAAATGACCTTGCAGTACTGAATGTAATTGCTGCAAGCAAATGGAAACGCCCCATTTATTTCACCTCTAATTTTGATGAATTAGGCTTTGGCCCTTACTTACGTAAAGATGGGCTTAGCTATAGATTTGTACCTGTTGCAGGTCAGCAGGTAAATACTGATTGGATGATGGACAAGCTGATGACTAAATTTGCATCAGGAAATGCAGATAAACCAAATGTTTATTTTGATGAAGAAAACCGCCGTCACCTAAATAGTATCAGAACTGCTTATGCTGAACTCGCAATAGATTTATCTAATAAAGGCAGAAAAGAAGATGCAAGAAAAATACTGGACAAAGGCGACAAAATGATGCTGGAAGAAAACATGCCTTACGGTATGATAAGCCGGGGAAATATGCACAACCGTAACAGTATTTCATTCCTTGAGGCATGTTACCGGTCAGATCATAAAGCACTTGCGGCCAAGGTTATGGCATCAGTTAAAAAAGATTTGCAGCAGCAGGTTAAGTTTTACAATTCACTTAGTGTAAACAAGGCAGAATCTATGGCTTATGATAAAAAAATAGCCGAAGACTATCTACAGGCCTTAAATAGCATTGAGCAAATGTATAATAAACCTGCAGTTCAGGAAGGTGGTGCAACAAACATGGTAGCACCTGGGGTTTCTGGAAATTCAAATGATAGTATGAAGATATAGGTTATTTATGGTAATATCCCATTTATAAAAGAAGAAATTTTATAAACTCACGGAAATGATGGAGTAAAAAGAAATAGCATATTTTAATTATTTATTTTCTTTTATTTCCGTGAGAAAATTCTTTTTTTAAAATTTTGGCAGTTGAAAAGTAATTATATATTTGTATTCTACTGTTTTGTAAAGAATTAATTTAAACCAACTACTGTGGCTTACGACAACAACGAACCAAGAATTGAAAGTGTTTACAGCAAACGAATTCGTGCAGGTAAAAGACGGACTTACTTTTTTGATGTACGGGCAACCCGAAGTAACGATTATTTTCTAACCATCACAGAAAGCCGCAAGCGGTTTGATGATAATGGTTATGACCGTCACAAGATCTTTTTGTACAAAGAAGATTTCAATAAATTTATAAAGGCTCTTGGTGAGGCTGTAGATTATGTAAAAACTGATCTTATGCCCGACTTCGATTTTGATGCATTTAACCACGACAATTACGAAGAAGGCGCAATGCCTGTAGTTGCAGAAAGTAATGCTGAAAACAGCGAAGAACCTACTTCAGTTGCAAAAATTTCATCCTCATTTTCAGAACAATCTGTAAATCAGAATGAAGCAGTATTAGTAGATCAAGTAACCAATAATACCGAGGAAGTAGATAAGTGGTAATACACAAACGCTTTTAAATAATAGCCGTTAAACTGCAGGGTTTAGCGGCTTTTTTGTTTCAATGATTATTAGATAATTCGTTATCAAAATCAAATTTGGTTTCAACAAAAATGACGTCCACTTTTTCCAAAAGCGAAGGCGTGTTGAACTCCTCCGAAGTTCTAAAATTCATTAACGTCTATATTTTGTTACAAATATTTATCTCCTCCGGAGAATGAAAACAGTATGTTATCTTAAAATATTTTTGGAATCATCCAACTCCAACTGAGTTGAATTTTTCTATTTGATAATTATTTTTGTTTTAGAGTTCCGATAATAGTTCAACATCAATTGTTGGTTTATGATTGAACTCCGGAGGAGTTCTAAAATTCATTAACGTCTATTTTTGTTAAAAATATTTATCTCCTCCGGAGAATGAATACCGTTTGTTATCTCAAAATATTTTTTGAATCTCCCAACTCCAGCGGTGTTGAATATTTGTAGAAAATTGTGGTTATGAGGTTTTTCGAACTCCGGTAGGAGTTCAACAAAAAAGTCCAGAAGATTTGCGAAAAAAAATTGAAACCAATCCAATTTGTCAAACAACTCCAGCGGGATTGAATATTTGTAAAATAAATTGTAGTAAAATACTTATCCAAACACATTGCCCTCAATACCTTTCACTAATAAAATATATCAGCCCACACAAGACAAACGTTATCAATAGCGCAATAATCAACTTGTATTTGTTCCAGAATTCGCGGCGTTTGGTTTCTTTGGAGAAGTCGTAAAGGGTTTTGTAAATAGTGTTGTCAGTTCCTGCAAGGGCGGTTAGTTGGTAACAGATTTTTTCTACCTGGGCAAAAGGTAAATGACGGGAGCA
>JANPGE010000140.1:0-26184 GCA_031423805.1 Segetibacter sp.
AAATAAATTTGGAACAAACGGGAACCTGACCTTTAAAGCAAGTACAAGCAAATTAAATCGCGATATTGTTACTGATATTTTTGGCATGAAAGCAACACAGGCAAGCTGGTACAGCGAAGCTGCATACGCTAAGAAAATGGAACACTTAACTTTTGTTACCGGTGTAAACTGGAACGGCGAATCTTTTTCTAAAAAGCAGCCCGACAGTAGCTTGCTGAAGAACTACACCAACAATACAATTGGAGCTTTTGCACAAGCAGATTTTAAAACAGGAAAATTTACAGTACAGCCTGGAATGAGGGCAGATTGGGTACAGTTTGATTCATATAAAAAGATAATGATGCTGCCACGACTTTCTATGATGTATAAAGCCAATAGCCATGTAACCATGCGATTGGGTGGTGGATTGGGATATAAAATTCCTACTCCATTTACAGCGGAAGTTGACGAAAGAAACTATCATTACTTGTCACCCATTAGCAGCAGTAGTAATCAGCCGGAAAGGTCATATGGGGCTAATACAGACATCAATTATAAAACTAAAGCTAATGGTTGGGATATAACGCTGAATCAGGGATTTTTTCTCACACACATTAACTATCCACAATTGCTGGTCAATGTGCCGGCTACGCAAAATTACTTTTATATAAATGCAGAAAAGCCTGTGGTTAGCAGTGGTGCAGAAAGTTATATTCAATTACGGAAAGATGAATTGGAACTTTATCTTGGTTACACCTACACCAATGCCAAACGTGAATATGATGAAACAAATAAGTACCTGCCACTAACAGCCCGACATAAACTGTCGAGTGTAATAGCCTATGAATTTTCAGAACATTTCAGGGCAGGGATAGAATCTTCCTTTACGGGAAGTCAATATTTGGATGATGGAAGACAAACTCCATCTTATCTTTTTCTTGCAGCAATGATCCGCTACAATATAGGTAAGATAGGGTTTGTGCTAAACGCTGAAAATTTATTGGACTATCGCCAAAGCAAAAAAGAAGCAATTGTTTTTGCACCATTTACCAATCCTTCATTCCCTGAAATATGGGCACCGCTTGATGGAAGGGTAATTAATTTGAGTATGACGGTGAAGTTGCGGTAGTATAAATCAATAGCAGATAAATATGTTTTCAATTTTCGGGGCAATTTTCAACTAAACGCATTTTACATTTGTACTAATATAAATACCAAACATGAAAAGTAACATAGCCGACATACGCAAAGACTATAAGCTTCAAACCCTTTTTGAAAAGGATGTAGATAAAGACCCTATTGAGCAGTTTTCTAAATGGTGGCACGAGGCTGCCAAAAGTGATATAGAAGAACTAAACGCTATGACATTGGCTACCTGTAACAAAGATGGAATGCCTTCTGCAAGAATAGTTTTGCTTAAAGATTTTAGCCACGAAGGGTTTATGTTTTTTACCAATTATGAAAGCCAAAAGGGAAAGGAATTGGCACACAATCCAAATGCTGCACTTGTATTTTTCTGGAAAGAATTGGAGCGACAAATAAGAATAGAAGGAACAGTAGAAAAGGTAAGTGAGCAAGTGAGTATTGATTATTTTTTAACCCGACCTGTTGCCAGTCAGATTGGTGCATGGTCATCTCCACAAAGTAAAAAGATTGATAATCGGGAAGTAATTGAGTCGAATGTAACACAATATCAAACGCAGTTTCAGGACACACCAATGATTAAACCACCACATTGGGGAGGTTATATTGTAAGACCCAAACACATTGAATTTTGGCAAGGTCGCCGTAGCCGGCTACACGATAGAATTGTATATAATCTTGAAAATCAACATTGGAATATTTCAAGACTTGCACCGTAGATAATTATAATACCGGTGTAGTAAACAGAAGACAAAAATAAAGAACCTGTGATGTAAAATGTGCTAACATTTTACATCACTTTCTTATAGCAACTAAGCTTCAGCTTTTTCTGCTGCAGGTTTTACTTTAGCAACTCTTGCCCTGCGGCTTTTGCCAAATGAACCTTTGAAAATTTTACCTTTTTTTGTTTTTTTATCACCTCTTCCCATGATTGTTCTTTTTTAAAAATTAAATAAACAGGCTGCAAACTTACTATAAAACGGTGGTTTTTGTTTAAGTAACAAGAATAGCCAATTTTATTGCATAAAAAAAGCAGGATTTGATCCTGCTTCTGTTATTTTAATATAGCTTTTATATTTTAGCAGAAAGTTCTTTACCAGCTTTGAATTTAGCTACTTTTTTAGCTTTGATTTTAATAACCGCCCCTGTCTGTGGGTTGCGACCGTTACGTGCTGCTCTTTTGGTAACAGAAAAAGTTCCGAAACCAACAAGCGTTACTTTTCCACCTTTTTTAAGTGTGGTTGTAACAGCGGAGATAAATGAATCCAACATAGCGTTGGCTTGTGTCTTAGTTACTTCTGCATCATCAGACAACTTAGCGATCAATTCAGCTTTGTTCATGTTAATATTTTTAGTTTGAGTTTAAAGTGTAACAAATTTATTAGCTTTTATCAAACTACAAGCATTTTTACCAAATTTATTTTCAAAAATATCCTAAAGAAACCCTTTATTCATAGGTGTTTGAAGCTAACAACTTAAAATCTAAATAGAAGTTGAAACAAATATCAAAAATAATTAAAGTGTATTTTGCATTTTTAAATAAAAAATTATTCAATAATTTCCATCAAACTTCTGAAGGCAATAAATTTTGCGCCCCATTTTTCAAACGTTTTTTCACGCAAAGCAGGCGCATAATCTTTTATGTAATGATCGTATTGTGCAAAGCCTTCTGCAAAGTATTGCACTGCATAAGTAGGGCCTTCAGTATCGTCGGTTTGCAATATTCTCACAAATTGATATTTTACAAAACAACCTGAATCCATTACTTGTAGTATATGCTCCTTTTTCATCCACTCTATCCAATCAGCAGAAATGTCCCATTCTATTTTTAAAGTAACATTGTAAATAAGCATTGCATTAGTTTAAATGATATGGTTAATCCTTTTATATTAAAATAAAAGCAAAGAAACATAATTATAAGTCGTTGAAAGCGAAAGGGAATTAATAGCCAATTTATATACAGCGCCACCTATTACTTTAGTTATTTTTGTAAAAACTATTCTATGAATTATAAAGTACCCTATGATTTTGTGTTGAAATATCTCTATCCTTTGCGTCCAAAGATTAGAAAAATGTTGGGTTGTTATGCAATTATTGCTAATGATAAAATATTATTGCTATTAAGAGAAAGGGATAACAATCCCGAATATAATGGTGTGTTTGTGGCAACACAGCCAGAATATTATGATCAGTTGCAAAAGGAAATACATGCAAGTGTAATGGATGCAAACATAGATGGTTTGGCACATTCTTACCTATTCATAAGCGAGGACATTGATGATTTTGATGAAAAAGTGAAATTGACCTGTGAAATGATAAAAGCAGGGGATATACGTATTGGAAAATAATAAAGCAGACAATGTAGCCTGCTTTATTGGTGGTCTCACCAAGAATCGAACTTGGATCTAGAGTTTAGGAAACTCCTATTCTATCCGTTGAACTATGAGACCGGTTGAAAAAAGAATCATTGCCATTTTTTCAGGAGCGCAAAAATAATTATTTCAGGCTAACCTTTTGCAAATCTTTTCTGTCATTATAATCTTTGTGCTTAGAGGCACTTATCTTCGCAGCCCAATTTTTAGATTATTATGAAATTTTACAACCTTATTATTAAATATCGTTTTTACCTAAGTCTTGTTGCTATTGCGCTTGCTATTTGGGTAAATGTGAGTGCGGGTTTTTGGCCATCTTTTATATTGTATTTTTTAGGTATCATAGGTTTAGCCAGTCATTTTTTTATTGGTCCTATGCGGCTTATTCAGGAGCCTATGGAAAAGGGCAATATAGATGAGGTAAAACGAATAATGGATTCTATTTGGTTTCCTAATATACTGTATAAGCCTATACGTAGCACTTACTACACCCTGAAAGGAAATCTTGCTATGATGAATCAGGATTTTGATTCTGCTGAAAAGCACATGAAAAAAAGCCTGGAAATAGGATCTGCTATGCCCGAAGCCGAAGGCGCCAACAAACTACAGTTAGGTATGATGGCCCTACAGAAAGGTGACATGAAAAATGGCGAAAGCTATGTAAGACAGGCACTGCGTGCAGGTATACCTGACAAAGAAAGTCAGGCTGTAGCATTGTTGAGTATGTGCCAGATTTTTATTAACAAAAGGGAGTTTAAGGCTGCCAAAGATTATTTCCGCAGGGCAAAGGCACTAAAACCTACTACCAAGCAGGTGGTTGATCAGATAAAAGAAATTGAAAAATATATTTCGAGAATGCCGGGTTAATGCGACTTAGATTTTTTCAACTGTAAGCTTTCCTTTTAATTTTTCTAAAACTGCTTTGTATTTAGTTGGTATTTTTTGCCAATCTATTACAAAACTTTTATCGTCATATTGCAGTCTATAATCTATTCCATCTCTTACATTGCCAGGTTTTGGAGAAGATGGCTGTACTGCATTTCTTAGTAAAACTATTTCATCTTCTGTCCAGTTAACTTCTGTTTCAGCTAGTTTTTTTAAAGGAATAAATCCCCCCGTACGCACCAATGTTATCTTCATAAATTAATGAATTTTTGTTGTGGAATATTAATGATCCACTCAAACCTATTCAACAGGTTAAACATGAAAAATATTACTCCCAATTAGTATGCGCTCTGTTTATATTATTTCACTTTTGCAGCATCCCAACCTGATTTTACAGCTTTGTATTCAAGGCTTCCTTTTCCAAACATAGCACTTGCTATAGCCAAAGTTAGTTTTTTAAAGTCTTTAAATGATGCTGTAGGTTTTAAGGATTTATCTGAAAGTGCAGCATACCATATTCTTCCGGCTTTTTCCCAGGCAAAGCCACCAATATTAAATGCTGTAACATAAAAGGCATAATTGCATATGCCGCTGTTGTAATGTACTCCACCCCAATCGCCATCAAAGTTATCGGGTAATTTTACAAACTGATCCATAGTAGCAGGTTGAGGGTCTGTACCTATTTCAGGATGGTTTACGTAACCTTTGCCGGGTGCTTTCATACTGCGTAAAGCATATTTGTTGCCCAGCAAAATATTCTCACCTATCAGCCAGTTAGATTTTTTTACTTCCTCATTATTTATCCGTTGCTTAATTAAAATACCAAACACATCAGACATTGACTCATTGAGTGCCCCGGATTGTAAATGGTACTCAAGATTGGCTTCGTACTGTGTAACGCCATGCGTAAGTTCATGGCCTATTACATCAACATCTGTAGTAAAACTGCCAAATATTTTTCCATCACCATCGCCATAAATCATTTGTTTGCCATCCCAAAAGGCGTTATCAAATTTTTTGTCGTAATGTATATATTGTTTTATGGTAAGACCCAGATTGTTGATAGAGTTACGACCAAATAAATCATTGTAAAAATTCCATGTGGCCATTCCGCCGGCAATAACATTTTTGGCGTCCTTATCTGTAGGTAGTTTTGTGGTTCCTGTTTTCCATAGTAATACCGCACCTGTGGTAGCTGCTTTCTTTTTGCAATTGTATACTTCTATGTTTGCGGTTTTAGATATTTTTCCTCTTGCAGAAACGGAGGAGAGTAAGCCCATTTCTGCACCACTTATCTGGCTAAAAAACGCTCTGTCGTTGCGAATGCGGTTGTTTCTAAACTTATTGTTGACGGCAACTTTAAACAAGTCTTTGTCATTGGTATTAAGTACTTTATTGTTAATGTAAGGAGGTATGATACATTGAATTTTGGAGAAATGATTGTTACACATTTTAGTTTGGTTTATTGGTTTTCATGAAAAAGTTCAATGAAAAGATAAACCATTTTTATAAAAAAAATTTGAAAAATACAATCTTTTACCTTGTATTTTTTTGTGAAAAGGTGCAACACCCACTACCGAATGATCAAAGGATTAGATGGAAGCCCAATCAAAATCATCCACCATTTTTTTTCTGAAATCGAAGATTTGTTTCAATTTATTTTTAATAAAAATGGTGTTGGCAATATCACCCAAAATCCAAAATGGTATTTTGTAGTGTACAATGTCCGTCATTTCTATGCCACCATTTACGGGCTTAAAATGATGTTGGTGATGCCAAAGGCTATAGGGTCCAAAACGTTGTTCGTCTATAAAGAATTGCCCATCTTTTACTTGTGTTATTTCTGTCATCCAATACACAGGAATACCCAACATAGGTTTTACTGTGTATTCTATAATTTGTCCGGCATACATTTTTTCACCATGGTGAAGGCTTTTAATTTCAAAGCCCATTTCAGGTGGTGTAATCAATTTAAGATTAGCAGGATTACTGAAAAAATCCCAGGTTTTTTCTAATGTTGCCGGTATAACCTGTACTGTTTTGAGTGAATAGACTTTTGACAATTTATTACTTGTTTTATCAAACAACAATTTTTAAACTAAATAGTTGAAATATATTCTAAAATAATCAGGTAGCCATTACTGCTAATCTAAAAATGGGTAATCGTTTGTTTAAAGAATTAAAATTTTAAATCAATAAAAAAGTAGATTACAAGCTAGTCAAGGTATTCTACCAAAATAAATATTAACCCCATTAGCATTAAACTGCAGATTGCTTCACCAAGCTTCGTAAGATTCGCAATGACAAGCCAATTAATGATTCGCACCTTTAATTAGCAAGTTCAGGCTTAAGATACTTACCCGTATGACTTGCTTTGATGCCAGTCAATTTTTCAGGAGTACCTTCAAATAATATTTTTCCACCCCCATCGCCACCTTCGGGCCCAAGATCAATAATGTGATCAGCAACTTTAATTACATCCATATTGTGTTCTATCACCAAAACGGTATTGCCTCTGTCAACCAGTTTGTTGAGTACATCTAAAAGGTGTTGTATGTCCTGAAAATGAAGCCCTGTAGTAGGTTCGTCAAGAATGTAAAAAGTTTTGCCGGTATCTTTTTTTGCTAGTTCAGTTGCCAGTTTTACCCGCTGTGCTTCACCGCCACTAAGGGTTACAGCCGATTGGCCAAGTGTTATATAACCCAAGCCGACGTCCTGTAACACTTTTATTTTTCGGTAGAGATAGTGTATGTTTTGAAAAAACTCAACAGCCTCATCTACTGTCATATCCAGTACATCGCTGATTGATTTTCCTTTGTATCTTATTTCAAGTGTTTCACGATTGTATCTTTTGCCATTACATTTTTCGCAAGGCACATAAACATCTGGTAGAAAGTTCATTTCAATTGTTCTCATTCCACCTCCCTCACATACATCGCAGCGTCCACCTTTTACATTAAATGAAAACCGCCCTGCCGCATAACCTCTTATTTTAGCCTCGGGGATAGATGCAAACAATGTTCTTATTTCTGTAAAAAAGCCACAATAGGTTGCAGGATTGCTGCGGGGAGTACGGCCAATAGGGCTTTGATCTATTTCTATAACCTTATCAATAAATTCCAAACCACTAATGGACTTATATTCCATAGGAACCATCTTGCTGTTGTAAGCATGTTTGCTTAAGATGGGATAAAGCGTTTCAGTAATAAGTGTACTCTTGCCACTGCCACTAACACCTGTAACACAAATAAACTCACCCAACGGAAATTTTACATTGACTCCATGAATGTTGTTACCACTTACACCTTTTAGTTCTAATACATTACCATTGCCATTTCTTCTTTCTTTAGGTACTGCAATGCTTTTCTTTCCATTAAGATAATCGGCAGTTGGAGAGCCGGATTTAAGGACGTCTTCAGGTTTGCCCTGAGCTACTATTTGTCCGCCATGCTTACCGGCTTTGGGGCCAATGTCTATCAGGTGGTCAGATGCCAGCATTATGTCCTTATCGTGTTCTACCACCAAAACACTATTGCCAATATCCCTAAGATTTTTGAGTGCAACAATTAAGCGTTGGTTATCCCTTTGGTGCAATCCTATGCTTGGCTCATCTAAAATATAGGTGATGCCTTGCAGTTGAGAACCTATTTGTGTAGCAAGTCTTATGCGCTGACTTTCTCCGCCACTTAGTGACTTTGAAGAACGGTTGAGGGATAAATAAGTAAGTCCAACATTGAGCAAAAAGCCTAATCTTTCTCTTATTTCCTTCAATATATCTTTGGCAATCTGATTTTGTTTTTTAGATAACCTTTGCTCTAGTCCGGTAAACCAATCTTGTAATTTATCAAGGTCCAGATTGCTTAATTCGGCTATATTTTTTTCATCTACCTTAAACCAAAGGCTTTCTTTTTTTAATCTTGCGCCGTTGCAAGACGGGCAATTTTTAAGTATCATAAACTTTTCTACCCAATCTCTCAAAGACTCGCTGCTACTGCCCGAAAACCAACGTTTCAGCATATTAATGATGCCTTCGTATTCTGTAGCATACATATTTCCCGGAAGGGATTCATATGCCTCCTCCAACTCTGTAGCTTCTGTTGCATCTTCTCTGCCATACAGAACAATGTTGAGTGCTGTTTGTGACAGGTCTTTCACAGGTTTGTCTACACTAAACTTATGCTTTTTACTTAACTGAACTATTTGCTTGTAGATGTAGGCTTCTCTTTCTTCACCCAAGGGTGCAATAGCCCCTTCTTTAATGCTTTTACTCCAATCAGGAATAACGGCCTCCATATTAACCTGATGTACGCTGCCGAGGCCTTTGCAAGCGGGGCATGCACCGTAGGGAGAATTAAATGAAAATGCATTGGGCGAAGGTTCCTCGTAACTTAAGCCGGTATCTTCGCACATTAGTTGTTTGCTGTAGAGCGCTATACTTCCATCAGATGAAGGTAATGTTGATTTTTCATCTGAATCATTAGAAAAAAGATCGTTGTTTTTTTCTGACTTTTCATTTAATTTTTTCTTTTTGGGGACATCCGATTTTGATGAGGCTTCTGTAGTTTCTTTTGTTGAAGGTTCTGCCGCAACAAACATAAGGTCTTTACCCACCTGTAGTGTTTTTTGTACGCTTTGGCTTAAGCGGACTTTCATATCAGGTGTAAGCTGCAAGCGGTCTATCACTAATTCTATATCATGAATCTTGTATCGGTCAACCTGCATTTTATCTTTAAGGTCTTTTATTTCACCGTCTATGCGTACTTTCAAAAAGCCTTTTTTCCTTACATCTTCAAATAATTCTCTATAGTGACCTTTTCGTCCACGAATCAATGGTGCAAGTAGCGTAATTTTTTTTCCGCTATATCGTGAATATATATTGTCTACTATTTCTTCCTCGCTCCATTTAACCATTTTTTTGCCTGTATTGTAGCTATAAGCATCACCCACACGGGCATAAAGGAGCCTTAAAAAATCGTACACTTCTGTTATGGTACCAACAGTTGATCGTGGATTTTTATTGGTTGTTTTTTGTTCAATGGAAATAACAGGACTAAGACCTGTAATTTTATCTACATCAGGTCTTTCCATATCACCAATAAACTGCCGGGCATAAGCACTAAAGCTTTCCATATACCTCCGCTGCCCTTCGTTGTAAATAGTATCAAATGCTAATGAAGATTTGCCACTTCCGCTTACGCCTGTTATTACAACTAATTTATTTTTCGGAATAGAAATATCTATATTTTTGAGATTATGAACTCTTGCCCCAAAAACCTCTATTTCATCTTGTAATGTAGAAGTTAAAACATCGCTTTTTTTGTCAGCCATAGGCTGTAAAGGTAGTAAGCCCCACGTAATTAATAAGTATAATAGATATATAAAATATTTTTATCAGCATTTTACAAATGTTAATAAATATATATTTTTAAATAACTAATTCAGGATTTATAAAAAATTTGGCACAAAATTTACTTTACATGCAATATTCAAAGAAACAAACCGTTCCAATTACGTTAATTAATTTTAATTTTTATGAAAAGCGTTGGTGACTACATCGTAGAACTAGAGCAAATTCTGCTTATGTTATTATTGAGTACTTTTCTGATTAAAACAGTTTTGTACTTTAGTTATGAAAAATACTGGGACTCTCTCAAGTTTTTTCATTATTCAAAAATTGACCTGAAAATGACTACTATTCGTCATTTAAGAACATGGAGAAAACGTCAGAACAAAATGTCAACTGCAATGGGCATTTTATTTATCATGTTTTCTTTAGTTTACATGTTTCATAAAATGGTAGCTGTGAATTAAAAAACATTCCTGAAATTATTCAAAAAGGTTTTTATGTAGTTGAAATGCAATTACATAAAAACCTTTTTTTTATTTTTTTTAATATAAAACTTTCAATCTTAATGGTTGGATTGTGGATTATTAATGACTTTTTTAAATAGCTAAATTATACAATACTATCATATGCAAATAGCTTTCATTTCAATTAAAATGCAATACAACTAAATCGCCTTACTAAAAATTTGCAGGTTTTCTTTTGTTTGAGACAGATATAAATCGAATGTGCTACAAATGTTTCTTATGAAATATCGGCCCTGATTGGTTATACTCAAACCATCTCTGTTCCAAGATATTAAACCGTCTTTTTCTAAATCCAAAAATTTTGGGAAGACATTTTTTTCCAAAACATCTATTGTTTCGCTTTTAAAACAAGCAACTCCCTTGCAACATATATCTAGAATGTATTTTTTTATTTGTTGATCTAATGTAGTCAGAATATATGTTTTTTGTATTGCAGGTTTGTTTTGAGTAATGTTGTAATAATAATCCTGTAAGGTTTTGATATTTTGTGCATAAGCGTTTCCGGCTTCGCTTATTGCAGAAACACCTAATCCAATTAAAAGTGAAGTATTTTGAGTTGTATAACCCATAAAATTTCTATGAAGATTGCCACTTTCCCAGGCCTTATATAAATCATCTTGTGGTAAAGCAAAATGATCCATGCCTATATCAACATAGCCATTATTAAGTAAGAGTTCTTTGCCCTTTAGGTAAAGCGCAATTTTCTCCTCGGGATCGGGTAAGTGGCTTTCGTTAAAAAGTCGCTGTGCTTTACTTGTCCATGGTACATGTGCATAACTATAAAAAGCAATTCTATCAGGACGTAATTCAATTACCTGATTTATGGTATGTTCTATGCTTTCTAAAGTCTGTAAGGGTAAACCATAAATTAAATCAAAGTTGATTGATTTATAACCTAAAGACCTTGCGTTGTTTGTTGCCTGTAGTACGTTTTCCCATGGTTGGTGACGGTTAATGATTTGTTGAACAGCGGTATTGCTATCCTGTACGCCATAGCTTATGCGTCTGAACCCTTCATTGTATAATACAGAAAGATGTTCTAAAGTGGTATTGTTTGGGTGGCCTTCTATACTAAAATCATGATTAGGATGTACGATACTTCCTTTTTTTATAAAATTTATAATTCTTTTTAAATTGTTTGGGGTAAAAAAGGTTGGTGTGCCACCACCAAAATGTATTTCCCTTATAACAGGGGTTTGTTTCATTAATTTTCGGTACTGCAACCATTCTTTTTCAAGAGCGGAAATATATTCTTCTTCTACGGAGTGATTGGTTGTAATTTTTTTATTGCATCCGCAGTAGGTACACAAAGATTCGCAAAACGGAAGGTGGATGTAAAGTGAAATACCATTTATATGATTGTGAGTATCAAAAGTTTTTTGAAAAATTTCAAACCATTGTTCTGTATCAGGTTCACATTTCCAAATAGGTACGGTGGGGTAGCTTGTATATCTGGGTAAAGGTGTGTTGTACTTTTTTACCAATAAAGTATTTACAGGTTCACATTTCATTCAGCTAAGTTAGCTGTTGTATTTTCCAAAAAACCTGACTTTGATTTCCTTAATACACGATTAAAATCAACAAATTTGATTTAATAAAGCAGATTTTTAAGTTTTTCTATGTTGTTTACAATAATTTTTCCTGTTTTTATGTCAATTAGCTTTTCTGCTTTAAAATCGCTTAATGTTCTAATGAGTGATTCTGTGGCTGTACCCACATAGTGTGCAATATCATCTCTGGAGATTTCTATTGGTGATGTTTGTTCTGTAAGGTTAAATTTTGATACAATATCTATTAGTGCTTTTGCAATTCTTTTACGCAGAGAACTATAGGCCAGATTTAATAGCCGGTCTTCTTTTTCTTTTACATTTTGAGTTATAATATGGATGAATTTAGACGCAATACTTATATCACTATAAATCATTTGAATAAAGTCATCTTTAGGTATTTGCAGTATTTCAGCATCTTCAAGTATAGTGGTTGAATCTTCGTAAACTGTGTCTTTAATAAGTGCAGTGTAGCCTACAAAGTCGCCTTCGCTATATAGGTTAGTGATATATTCTTTTCCCTCATCATTTATCTTTACAGATTTTACTTTTCCTTTTATTATATAATATAAAAACCTGGGTCTTTTGGATTCTATGTATAAGTTCTGTTTCTTATCATAGGTTTGAATTTCATATTCGTCAGAAAGTTTTTGAACCAAACCGGTGCTTTTAAGATCTTTAATAAATTGGGATAAACCGTTTGAAGATGCAGGATATTTTTGATTTAGAATATCGGATTTTTTAAGTCGGGTTTCTACAGCTTTGAGTAGTTCAATATCATCAAAAGGTTTGGTAATGTAATCGTCTGCACCCATTTCCATTCCTTTTCTAAAATCACTTCTTTCTGTTTTAGCAGTAAGAAAAATAAAAGGAATATTAAGTGTATTATCATTTTTTCTTAAAAGATGCAAAACCCCATAACCATCTAATTCAGGCATCATAATGTCACATATAATTAACGAGGGCAATTCCTGATTAGCAATTTCTACCCCTTTTTTACCATTTTCTGCCGTATATGTTTTGTATCCTGCTAATTCAAGAATTTCAGCTGTGTTTTCTCTTATGTCGTTGTTATCATCTATTACAAGCACTGACTTTTCCATATTATAGTTGTTTTGGTGGTAATGTGAAGGTAATTCTTGTTCCTTTATCAATATCACTTTCTAAACGTATAGTACCGTCTAAAAGGTCGAGGTATCGTTTTACTATATGCAACCCTAGTCCTGTTCCTTGTATATTAATGGCATTTTTCCCTCTGAAAAATGATGAAAATAAATGTTGTTTGTCTTCGTTTGAAATGCCTATTCCATTGTCTTTAACTGTAACGGATACTCCCTTATCTGCCCAACATTTAATTTCTATTGGAGAGTACTCATTAGAAAATTTTATTGCATTTGATAGTAGATTGATCATAGCGTTGCGTACCAGTTTTTTATCGCTTATAATCATTTCATGACCAGAATAATTGTAAACAAATTCTTGCCCCTTCTTTTTTATCACGTCCATATCTGCTATTGTATCAGCTAACAATTCATTTAGATTAAATTCTTCGAAAGTGGCTCCAACTTTACCCTCATCTAATTTACCAAGCGATAAAAAGTCTTCTAGTAAATCGTTTAAGTGTTTTACAGATCCCTTTATTTTTTCAATATGCCGGTTACGTTTATCCTGATCTTCGGTATATGGATATTTGCCAATAAGTGATGCAGAAGATAATACTGTACTTAAAGGTGTTCTAAACTCATGACTAGCCATGGATACAAATCTGCTCTTGATTTCGTTGAGTTGTTTCTCCTTGTCTAATGCGAGGCTTAATTCGCTTTGCGATTGTTCTAAACGCTGAAGTGCTTCTTTTAATATGATAGTTCGTTCCTCAACTTTAGCTTCTAATTCTGCATTTAGTTTACGCATTTCATTGGTAACTTTTTCCAATTGAAATTGTTGCTCAACCATGCTTTTCTCAATCTCCTTTCTATGGGTAATGTCAACTATGAAAGCTATAACATATCTACTATCCTCACGAAGGTAAGTGCTAAGACTAACCTCAACAGGAAAACTGGAACCATCTTTTTTTGTGCAAACAAATCCCGGCCATGTCCCATAACCCGGTTGTGGGGATTTTGATAAAATCCATCCCTAAGATTTACATGGTCGTTTTTAAATTGCGAAGGAATTAAAATTTCAATTTTTTGACCGGGCAATTCATTTTGCTGGTAACCAAACATGCGACAGGCAGAAGGGTTTACCAGTATAATATCACCACTGTTATTTGTTACAAGCAGCCCCTCTGTAGCGTTTTCAAACAAAGAAGTAAGGTGGACAATATCAAATTGCATTAGCTATTGATTTATGCAAACTTAAGGGTTGTTTTAGAGTTGGAGTAATTCCATTTCTATTGCAATAGCTTTTGGAAAAAGCAAATTCTTTTCAAGATGTTTATGTTGAACCATATCTGTATGAAGTTCTTTCAATTTATGATAAAGTACCTGATGATTAGTACAAGCTTTTTCCGGAAAGGTGTAATTATTTGTGTCCGTCTTTAAACGCTCGAATAATTTACTTATTTTAGAGTGCTCCATGTCAATATTATCAAGGGGTTTGCGCAATGTTTTTACAAAAAGATTGGCATAACTTTCCTTCCTTCGGTTTGCAATATATATCTGCTTAATGTAGGGGAAAATGACCTCTTCTTCGTGTAGATTATGGGAATGTAAAAGTGGCAATAATTTCATAAATGTGTCCTGTATGATTGCAAGTTCAGGATACTTTTTTGCATGGCCTGTAGCAAAACTTACTAAACGCAACTCTAATTGAGGCAGAGCAAGTTTAAGATACCCATGATGTACATTAATGATATAGTCTATTAGAAAATCTATATTCCATGATGCAAAATCAAAATTGTTTGGCAGGTTTATATTTCGTGTTGCTCCCTCTATATCATGTAGAATAGTCTCTGTATCAATACCCTTTATTTTGCAAGCTTCTTCCAAAGAAATTCTACCGCTGCAGCAATAGTTAATATTATAACTCCTGAAAACATCAGCAGTCCTATAATCAGACTGGACGATTTCGCTTATTGTCATCTGTGTATCAAACATATTCTCGAACCTTTTTAAATTAACTATTATCGCTAAGAGATGTGTAAATTGTTAATGGCAAAAATATTGGGTTAAGCATTCTTTAAACATGATTTATGTCATGTTTAAATATGAGTTATGGAGAAAATAATTGAAACCGGTAAGCTTTTAAAATAACTTATACCCGCTTTTTACTGCAAGTATTTTATGACAAATGTCAGCTTCATTGTTGATCTATGTCACAGATTTAGCAGACACCGTGGATTACTTTTGAAAAAAAAAGTATGATAGCTAATCTTTCTGAAATTGAAATAGATAAACTTCTTAAAAATGAAGTAGTTGGGCGTATAGGTTGCTCATGGGATGGTAAAGTTTACATAGTTCCCATTAGCTATGCATTTGAAGGAAATAGTATTTATGCACACACATTTGAAGGGCTTAAGGTAGACGCAATGCGAAAAAATCCTGAAGTCTGTTTTGAAGTTGATGATATAAAGAATATGGGTAACTGGCAAAGCGTAATAGCTTGGGGTACATATGAGGAGATTGTTGACAAGGAGGAATGCAAGGCTGCATTACAATTGTTGTTGAACAGGCATTTGCCTGTGATATCAAGTATCACTACCCATCTTGGTAAAAACTGGCCATTTACTTCAAATGATTTAGACAATATAGAGGGAATAATTTTTAGAATAAAATTAAGCAACCGGACAGGTAAATATGAAACTTCTATGGAGTCGCCATTTGTGCATGGTTAGGAAATAGTGGTTGTATTACCACAATTCATGGTTTCATTTGGTTTTTAGAATAAACATCTTCGTAAAATATTATTTCCCCATCCTGATTAAACCATGCGGTGTTGTATAATATTATGATATCCATGGGTTTGATTAAAGGAATAATTTTTGGTTCCTGATTTTTTAAACACTGATAGGTAAGACTGTCCAGTGAATTTGCCTCAGTATCCATTAATAATCGGGCTAATTCTATAGGTTTTTCTACCCTGACACAACCATGGCTCAAAAATCGTTTACTTAAATTAAATGCATCTTTTTTTGGAGTGTCATGCAGATACACAGTGAAAGGGTTATTAAAATTAAATTTTAAAATACCTAGTGAATTATCACAACCTGTTGATTGTCTTAATGTATATGGAAACCAATTGCTACTTAACCTTCTCCATCTTATAGAATATGGGTTCATTAATTTCCCATCACTATTCAGTACCTGAAAATTATTTCTTTCCAGATAACCAATATTTCTTTTTATAGCAGGAAGTAATTCCCTCCGGGCAATTTTTTGTGGTACATTCCAATAAGGATAAATAACAACTTCAGTAACCTTACTACTTAGTGTTGGTGTTTTAGTTGATGGTTTACCAACAATTACTTTTGAGTAAATTGCCAAGGTATCATTTTGATAAACATACAAATTTGCAGACGGGATATTTACAATACCCACAATATTTGTTTTTCTTTTTTCTCCTATCCATTTAATGTTATCTATGGCATTCCTTAGTTCCTCTAATCTGTTTTTAAGAGGAAGGTTAATTGCTTTTAAAGTGGATTGATCAAGGAGTCCTGAAGGTGGTATGTTAAATAATTTTTGAGCTTGTTGGACTTTTTGTACCAGTTCGTTCTGATTTATATTGCCCTTACTTTTTATTATTCCCAACTGTATCAGCTTATTTAAAAGCTGAAGGTTTTTGTTGTCTATTTCAGTAGAAGTTACAACAATTTCTGAAAATTGTTTTTGATCTGAAATCTGCTGAAATTGATTGAATAGCTTTTTTGCATTAGCGTATTCTAATGCGGTTGGCTCTACATGAACTAATAATTCTTTCAACTTATTTTGATGGTAGTATTGTGCTAACAATTCTGCGATCTGAATATAGTCAGGTTGATAAGATAGCCCTTTATAACTAAATTCCGGAGATGCATTTCCAAACCGTAGGTTTTTTAAAAATAGTATTGCAGCATTTGTTATTTTCATGTCTAATTTTATGCTGTCGTCAAGAGATGATAATTGTAATTCCTGTTGCTTACAATAAGAGTTAGTGAATTTATTATCTTCCAACGCTAATTGTTTTGCGTATGAGAAAATAGAGCAAAGATCATTTCTAACACCACTATTGTCTTTACCTACCCACGCTAATTTATTGTTGTTTAATTGATAAAAATGACTTGCCCCTACTCGGTAAGTAAATTCATAATCTTGAATAGAAGAATCGGCCTCAAGGAATCGCAGCGCTAAATCGGGTGTGATTTGCCCAAAAGAATTGTTTAAAATGAAAATGAGTAAAATAAATAAAAGCTTCGTCATAATTATTTTTTCAGAACAGTTCGCAGCAAATTTTTTTAAGGATGCCAAATAAACTAAAGAGTTGTAATCCTGGAAAATAGTTCTTCTGCATCTCCTTTGTGACATAACTCTGTACCCGGGTTCATGGTTGCGGCAGTGCCACAAGCTACTCCAAATTTAACAGCATCTGCAATAGCCCATCCATTAACAAGTTGAAATAATATACCCGCAACCATACTGTCGCCTGCACCCACGGTGCTTTTGGTTTGTACTGCTGGTGGAGTGTATTGAATTTGCTGGTCTTTGGTTACCAAAAGTGCACCTGCTTTTCCTAGCGATACAATTACATTTTCAGATTGACCCTTTTCAACAATTTCTTTTGCCAATGTTCCGGCTGTTTCTAAGTTTGCTTCCTTGCCAAGTAAAACGCCTAACTCGCTTAGGTTTGGTTTTATCATAAATACACCAATTTCTAATGCAGCTTTAATGGAAGGGCCACTAGTGTCTACCACAAGCTTTTTGTTTAATTGTTTAGCTCTCATTGCTATTGTTGCAATTGCATCCAGAGATTGCTGTGGTGCAAGACTTCCGCTTACAACTATAAACTCTGATGCAGACTCTTCTACAGCCTTGAGGCATTGTAAAAATTCATTTTCCTGAAGTGGTGCACCCGGCATTCCAAAGCGGTATTGGTTGCCGGTAGTTTCTTCAAATACTATTAAGTTTTCTCTGGTATGACTGGTAGTTTCTATAAATAAGGAAGGAATATTTTCTTTAGATAATAACTGTGTTAAAAATTTTCCTGAATATCCACCCGCCGGATAAACAGCAAGTGTATTGCAACCAAACCTGTTTAAGACTCTTGCTACATTTATTCCACCTCCACCCGGTTCAAATGTAGGTGCCGAACACCTGATTTTTTTCTCCGGAATGAGTAATGGAATTTTTGTGCTTTTGTCAATACACGGGTTAAGTGTAATGGTTGTAATTAGGTACATGCTATTTAATCATTGAAATAAAATGTCTATTAAACGTTATTATTAAACATGGGCAATTGTAATTTCATGTAATGCATTGCTACCATTACCCCATGCTATCAGATTTTCAAAAGTGGTATCTGCAATATTGGTTAAAGCTTCGTTTGTAGCAAATGCCTGATGTGGAGTAACCAATACATTAAGATGATTGATTAATGTTTTTAGCATTTCGTCTTTCAATTCTTTTTCTGAATAATCATAAAAGAATACCCCTCGTTCATGTTCATAAACATCCATTCCATAATTTCCAATTTGTCCCGTTTGAAGCCCATTTATTACATCAGCCGTTTTTACAATTCCTCCCCGGGATGTATTAATTATCATTACCCCTTTCTTCATTATGGAAATGAGTTTTGCATCAATCATATATCGTGTATGTTCATTTAATGGAACATGTATTGTGATAATATCAGATGAACTACAAAGATTGTTTAGGTCTGTGTAAGTTGCGTTGTATTTACTTATAATATTCTCGTTTTCTTCTTTGTCATACGCTAATATTTTGCAGCCAAAACTATTCATAATATGAGCAACAATTCTACCAATTTTACCTGTTCCTATAATGCCTACCGTTTTTTTGTGCAGATCAAATCCAACCAAATTGTCTACCATGAAATTGTGTTTACACACCTGTTCATTTGCAGTAATTAATTTTCTATTTAGTGCAAGCATCATTGCAACAGTATGTTCTGCTATTGCATAAGGTGAATATTTAGGTACATTTGCAACCTTAATCCCCGCTTGTTCAGCATCAGCTATTGCAACATTATCATATCCGGCAGCTCTAATTGCAATAAATTTTACCCCTTCTTTATCTAAGAGATGAATAACTTCTGCCGATGCATCATCTCCTGCAAAAATGGATACTGCATCGTAGCCTTTAGCCAATGATGTTGTAGAGGTTGATAGTGCTTGTTTTATAAAATTTATTTCCAGATTTTGTGGTGCTGATTTTTGTAAATATGGGATTTCAAATGCCTTGGAACTGTAAAAGAGAATTTTCATAAATGTGTTTGTATAGCATAGCTATAAATTTAAAATTATAATTATTGAGGTTTGGAAATAGTTTAAGTGAGTCTTATTCCGAATCAAATAAGTCAATGGGCTCGCCCAATGGTGTTGCATTATCGGGCATGTCCTGTTGACTCATTTCATTTAGTTCAGACAGTGTGTATTTATCTGTTTCTGAAGTTTGTAGCCATTTGCCATTTGCATTTCTAAAGACCTGTACATTAAGACCAAATTTATCTCTTAAAGACTTTTCTAAATTAAAAGCTTTGTCCCAGGATTTAATTTCAAGTTCACCCTGATCAAAATCTTTTTTAAGATTACCAATAATTTCATCATTACTGTACATCAAATTTTCAGGAGTAAGTTCTTTGTAATGGTGAGGTTTTGAATAAAATTCAATTTTTAAATTTGGAAAGCATTTTGTAAATCTTTCCTGCAAGTCAGCGATAGTTAAATTATCATGTATGTGAATTATCATAAGTTTTTGTTTGTGTACAAATTACAACCCCTTACCTGATATATATTATGAGTAGTCTCAATTCGGTAACTGATAAAAGTCATGTTTTAAGAAAGTGCTTTATAATTAAGGAAGTAAACTTGCTAATCGTTTCAATTCAACCTCTGCAACTTTAGCCGCATAGGATAAATTAACTAATCTAAAGCCGGCTTCTACGTAGCTCTGTTGAGCAGTTCTCAAATCTATAATAGTGCCCACGCCCAACTCGTATCTTTTATAAACTAAATCTAGTAATGCTGCTGCAATAATGTTGTTTTCTCTTTCAGTTTTCAATTGTTTTAAACTATTCTTATATGCCTGATAAGTTTTTACAACTCCGGTTTGTAGTGTATTCAATAATTGTTCCGTTGAGTTCCTTGTGTTTGTTGTGTTTAAATTCGCTATTTGTTGCTGTCGTTTCACGATACCTCCATTGAAGATGGGAACATTTATTCCAACTCCAACAAATGGTCCTGAAGTCTGATTGAGTAATGTAAGTCCTGCGCCATTTTTGTTACGATTAAAACTATAACCTCCATTTAGTATTACAGAAGGATAACGCTGTGCGCTAATTTCTTTTACAATTAGTTCATTAATTTTTATTTGTTGCTCTGCTGATAAAATGGATGGGTTTAGGTATAAGCGATGCTTAATTGTATCAATATTAATGGTAGTATCTACGATTATTGTATCCCTGATATTATATAAACTGTCGGGTTTCTTAACAAGCAGGTTCATAAGATCTGCTTTTGATTGTTCAAGAATATTCTGTTGTGAAAGTAAATCCTGAATATTGGCAGTTGAATCCAACATGACCTGATAACGGTCGGCATTATTTGCAAGTCCAACACTTTGCTTTATTTCTATTATTCTTTTTCGCTGAAGAGTTACCGCTAGTGCTTCTTTGATTGTTTTTATATAGCCTTGTTGCCTAACTATATCATAGTACTTAACCATTACATCTGCAATCACATTTTGCACCTGAACATTTATCAATACATCATTTTGTTTTTGTGCTGCATCTAGTCTTGCTTTTGTAAACTGAACCCTCATTCCATTATATAAAAGATAGGTACCTGTTATGTTTGCCGCAATAGAATTGTTTGCAACATTATTGCGTTGGATTTTAGTGCCATTACTTAATTCCTGTGTCAGGTTGGTAAGGGTTCTGTTGTTGTTTGCACCTGCAGTTACTTCAGGCAATCCACCTGCAATACTTAAATGGTTGTTGATAATGCTTGATTCAAAATTGTTCCTGGCAATTTTTATATCCAGATTATTTTCTAATGCTATGGCAATAGCTTGCGTAAGGGTCAACCTTCCGTAAGTATTGCTAATACTATTTTGTGCAAAGGTTGTAAAACCCGTAGTAATGAAAATTAAAAATGTGATAAACTGTTTCATTAATCAGTAAACTATGATTCATTTGGGACAATTCCCTGCTCATTTTTCAGAACAACTTGCTCATCGTATTCTTTATTGACATCTTTCTTGTGACTACCTGCTATGTAGGTGTACACTGCCGGAATTACAAGAAGCGTAAGAATAAGCGAAAATATTATTCCACCAACTATCACAATTCCCAAAGGCTTTCTACTTGTTGATGCAGCGCCAAGGCTCAATGCTATTGGCAATGCTCCTAATGCAGTAGCAAGACTGGTCATAAGTATTGGCCTTAATCTTTGTTGTGCAGCTTCTGTTACAGCTTGCAGTTTGCTCATTCCCTGTTCCCTTTTTTTATTGGCAAACTCAACTATGAGAATACCATTTTTAGTTACCAACCCAATCAACATAATCATTCCAATTTGGGAAAATATATTCAATGTCTGATCAAATAGCCAAAGACTTATAAGAGCCCCGGCCAATGCTAATGGTACAGTAATCATTATGGTAAATGGATCAAGAAAACTTTCAAACTGACCTGCAAGAACCAAATATATTAGTCCTAATGCAAGGAAAAATGCAAATGCTGTATTGGAGCTGCTTTCTACAAAATCTCTTGAAGGCCCACTAAGATCTGTTTGAAAACTTTCATCCAAAACTTTTTTTCCTATCGATTGCATGGCTTTAACTCCATCACCAATTGTTTTGCCTTCGGCTAAAGATGCAGAAACTGTTGCAGACTTAAACCTATTGTAATGATATAGGTTGGATGGCATACTGTTTTCTTCCAGCTTAACTACAGAAGATAATGGAATACTTTGACCTGTTGCATTGGTTACGTATAACTTTTCTATATCAGCAGGTTGGCTTCTTTCAGATCGCTCCACCTGACCTATTACCTGGTATTGTTTACCGTTCATGATAAAGTAAGAAAGTCTTCTTCCGCTAAATGCCGCCTGAACCGCCCCTGCCACATCGCTGATTGAAAGACCGAGGTCATGAGCTTTTAACCTGTCAACTGAAAGGGTTAATTGTGGCGTATTGAATTTTAGGTTTACATCTACGTTTTGAAATGTTTTATCTTTTCTTGCTTCCTCTAAAAATTTTGGAAGCGCATTTTTTAATTTTTCAAAATCAAGATTTTGAAGAATGAATTGAACGGGTAATGATCCCCTTGAACCCAAGCCCACCGAAATAGTTTGTTCCTGTATAGCAAATATTCTAAGGTCATTAAACCGTGGGAGCTTTTTATTTAAGTCATTTACAATTTCATTTTGAGAACGGTTCCTTTCATTTGGTTTAACTAAGCCCAAACGGGCAAACCCTGTATTAGAACCTGTACCTCCAAAACCCGGAACAGCAACAAAAGTAAAATCTCTTTCAGCTACTGAATCGTAGAGAAAATTGGCAACTTTTTCGCCTGCCTTTTTTGTGAAATTATAACTTGATCCTTCAGGTGCGGTAATGGAGAAACGCACACTGTTTTTATCTTCAAGCGGTGCGAGTTCGCTTTGTATAGTTGAAAAAATAAGGTAGATGATAACACTGCAAATACCTACGATAACCCATGCAAGCCATCTTACTTTTAGAAAGCGGGTAAGTAAGTTTTTATATCCGTTTTCCATATTACGAAAGAAAGGTTCAGTCCTTTCATAAAACCGGCCATGTCCACTATTTTTCTTCGTCAGCAATACATTTAATACAGGCGTTATAGTAAGAGATACAAACGCAGATATTAATACGGCAGATGCTACAACTACCCCAAACTCCTTGAATAAACTACCGGTAAATCCTTGCAAAAAAATCATCGGTAAGAATACAACAGCCAATGTAACGGAGGTTGAAATAACCGCAAAGAAGATTTCCTTACTACCTTCTAATGCAGCTTTTTTTATAGACAATCCTTCTTCAAGTTTTCGGAAAATATTTTCGGTAACCACAATGCCATCATCCACTACCAAACCTGTAGCCAAAACAATACCCAACAGTGTAAGTACATTGATAGAAAATCCTGCAAGATACATTATGAAAAATGTAGCAATTAAAGAAATAGGGATATCAATCAAAGGACGTATGGCTATTAGCCAATTTCTAAAAAAGAAAAATATAACCAATACTACAAGACCAAATGATATGGCTAACGTTTCCTCTACTTCAAGCAATGAACGTCGAACATCTTTTGTATTGTCAATTAATACTTTAAAGGAAATGTCAGACTTGTTGGCTTTAATAATTTCATCGAGTCTTTTGTAAAACTCGTTGGCAATTTTAATATAGTTGGCACCCGGTTGTGGTACTACAGCTAAACCAACTGCATAGGTTCCATTATACTTCCAGGTTTGTTCCAGATTTTCCGCCGATATTTCTACTCTGGCTACATCTCTTAGTCTTACAATTCCCTGTACATCCTGTCTTAAAATAAGGTTGTTGAAATCTTCTTCAGTTGATAACCGGCCCAGAGTATTAATACTTAAATCTGTATTGTTGCCATAAATTTTGCCTGCAGGTAGCTCTACATTTTCTTTATTAAGCACACTTTGAATGGTACTGTATGATATGTTATAGCTGGTGAGTTTTTCTGGCTTTAGCCAAATACGCATTGCAGGCCTTTTCTGTCCAATAATGTTTACGGCACTTACATCATTTATTGTTTGCATTTGCTGCTGCAGCACATTTTCAGCATATTCACTAAGTTCCATCAGACCCTTACTGGAGCTTTGTATAGCAAGTAGTATTATGAAGTCTCCATTGGCATCTGCCTTACTTACAACAGGAGGTGCATCTATATCCTGTGGTAAATTTCTTTGAGCCTGACTTACTTTGTCTCTAACATCGTTGGCAGCCGTTTCAAGATTAACGTCAAGGTTAAATTCTACAGTAATGCGGCTGCTGCCAATGCTGCTGACCGACGAAATGCTTCTAACTCCTGATATGCCATTTATTTGTTTTTCCAACGGTTCTGTCACCTGGTTTTCAATGACAGTAGCATTAGCACCAGTATAGGTGGTTTGTACTGAAACCGTTGCAGGATCTATTGCCGGGTAATCTCTCACTGCAAGAAATGTAAATCCTACAATTCCAAATACAATAATTGCAATGTTCAATACTGTAGCAAGTACTGGCCTTCTCAAAGATAATTCTGATATATTCATGCTATCCTTTGCGGGGTGATAATTTCATAACTGTTTATTTAAAAGCTAACTTCTTAACCAGGAATTTGTTCAATATTTATTAATCAAAATCCGATAATTTTTTTACACTTCTCACTTTAACCGGTGCATTTGGTTTGGTAAATAATACCCCTGTTACAACAATAGTATCTCCCTCTGCCAAGCCTTTTGTGATAGCTATGCTTGTTGCCGCTCTATCTCCTGTTTCAACTTTTACATAAACTGCTTTGCCATTTTTAACAGTTACCAAAGACTTGCTGATATCCTCGGGTATAATGGCACTTGTAGGAACTAATACGCTTTTATTGTTGTTGGCATTTTCTATCAAAACTTTTACGAAGGAGCCCGGGTTTGCTTTTCCGTTCTCAAGAAGTGCTCTTACCATAATATTGCGTGTTGTAGCATTTGCCTGTGGTTCTATTGCAATTACTCTTGCTTTTAGTTGGCTTGTAGTATCATCATTTATTTTTACCGTCACCAATTTTCCTTTTGAAATAGTTCCTGCATATTCTTCCGGTAGAGAAAAATCAATCTTTAGCTTGTCAACTTTTTGAATGGTAGCAAGGATAGTAGTGTTGTTGACATAAGCACCCGGACTTATTTGTCTAAGTCCAACAATTCCGCTGAAGGGAGCCTTAACAATGCTTTTACCTATATAAACCTGTTGAGCATTTATGTCTGCTTGCAGGCTATTAACCTGATTGAGCGCTACATCATAATCAGCCCGGTTAATACCATTGATGTCTAATAGTTTTTTGTAACGTTGCTCTGTAGTTTTTGCAAGGTCAAGCTGAACTTTTAGCTTGTTTAACTGTGATGTTAAATCGCTGTTGTTGATTCTTGCTATAACTGTTCCTTTATTAACCCAATTGCCTTCACTTACATTCAAATAAGTAAGTATGCCGCTTATTTCAGGATGCAATTCTACAAATTCATCGGGTACAACAGTTCCATTTACTTCAATTGTATTTCCAACTGAAGTAAATGTTGCGATCATAACATCTACCAATGGGGGAGGTTGTGGTGGCTTGATTTGAGTTTTGTTCTTGTTGCTATTACATGAGATTATAACAAAGCACAAACAGAAAAGAAAAAAAAGAAAATATTTCATGAAACCGGTTTCAGGTTAAAAATCAATACAGCAAAGTACATTGAAAAAATTATGGAAGCAAGCAAAAATGATAAGATTGTAAAATTTATGCCACCCTAATACCTTACAAACAGTTCCTTCATTGTTTGATATTTTGAATCATTAGGCATCTGAATGTTCATCTAATATTCAAATTTCAAGAATAAGACTTATAAAATGTGGTGCAAAATCAACAATACAAAAGTTAATATGAAAGCATTAAAACAAACTTATTTGTGAGCCGGGCCTTTTGAATTGTGTACAATCCAGTTCCAGTCTTTCATGGTTAAGTCCATATTTATGGGTGTATTTTTTATATTGCTGGGCAACCATTTCTGCTATATTGCCGCTACCCCGCATACGCCTTCCCCATTCGCTATCGTTTACTTTACCACCGTGGCTTGCTTCAATCATATGCCAAACCTTATCTGCCCTGTCGGGAAAGTTTTTGTAAAGCCAATCATGAAATATCAGTTTGATTGTTCCATTCAGTCTGATAAAGGTATACGCAGAAAAGGTAGCCCCTGCATCGCTTGCAGCCTTTATAATATTGTGCATTTCATGGTCATTAAGGCCGGGTATCATAGGCCCAAGCATTACTCCCATTCTTACACCGGCAGAACTCAAATCTTCTATTAATTTTCATTGTTGTCCGAGATAAATAAAAGGGGTTAGGCTCATAGCCGCCCCTTTTATCATAGTTTTAAGTTACCACACCAAAAACTATGAATCAAAGTAACAATTATTTCGGACAGCACTTATTTTCTCAAGTAACTTCTTTAT
>JANPGE010000141.1:0-2060 GCA_031423805.1 Segetibacter sp.
GTAATAAGGTTCAAAATACCAGCTTCATCCAAGTCAGCACAACTTATGATTACAGATGTAAAGGGTACAATTATTAAAGCAATTCCGTTAACTCAAAAAGGAGAAGGAAACATTACGCTTCGTGCAGGTACATTATCTCAAGGAACCTATTTCTATTCATTGATTGTAGATGGAAAGAAAACTGATACTAAACAAATGCAAATGATTAAATAAAACATTCCCCAAGCAAAAATTTTAAAAGGCAGCCTGACAACCTGCCTTTTTTTATTTACATTTATACAAACAATAAAACCTATCAGCCATGAAAAAAAACAAGTCTACAATTTTCAAACACCATTTTTTTGCAATTTCCATATTTTGCATTTTGTGCAATCTAAGCTACACAACTAATGCCCAATGGAACCTCACCGGTAACAACAACGCAACTGCAACTTCCATTCTTGGAACTACCAATGCTATACCACTAAACCTGACTACCAATAATGTTAGCCGATTGGTAATAGATGCCAATGGCAAGATTGGTATTGGGACAGCTACACCTGTAAATATACTTTCTGTAAAAGGTGCAGGCAGTACCCCTGCAGCAAGTTGGGTAAGTGCAGGCGCACCACTTTTCACAGGCTTTGGCGAGCAAGCTATTGGTAATGCTGACTTTATATTGTCTATGGCTTCATCAGCCTCTAATGCAAGGCCCGTCTTTATTGGCAAAAGAGGTAAGGGTACATTAGCTGCACCACTTGCGGTTGCCAGCAATGATTTTCTGATGTCTTTTCTAACCTCAGGTTACGATGGCACAGCATTTCAAAACCCTGCTGCTATAGATTTTTATGTAGATGGAACACCGGCTGCAGGGAGTGTACCTGCCCGTATTTCATTTGTTACAGGAAGCAATAGTGCTAACCGTGCAGAAAGATTAAAAATTGGCAATACAGGAGACATCACCTTTAACACCAATCAATTGTTTGTTCAAAAGTCAACAGGCAATATTGGTTTGGGAACTATTACACCCGCAGCAAAATTAGAAGTGGTGGGCCAAATTAAAATTACAGGCGGTTCACCGGGTATTGGTAAAGTTCTTACCAGTGATGCTAATGGCCTTGCTAACTGGACAACACCCGGCAGTTCACCATGGAATATTTCCGGACTAAATATTTTTAATACCAACGACGGTAATGTAGGAATAGGCACCGCTTCCCCTATAGCAAAACTGGATCTTCTAGGCACATTAAAAATAACTGACGGTACACAAGGTGCAGGTAAAATTCTAACATCAGATGCCAATGGTTTGGCATCTTGGGCTACTCCAGGCAATTCAAGCCCATGGCAAACTACTGGTAATGATATTGCAAACACCAACACAGGTATAGTAAAGGTGTACAAAGAACTAAACGTTGTTGGTTTAGGTGTAGACAGCAGCAACGTTTTTGCAGTTGGAAATTCAGATTTAAGCCATAAGATATTAATGTTCGGTGGAAGAAAAACCGACCCTAATCCATTTATTGGTTGGAACAGTGGTGACCCGTTACGCTTTGCTTCATTTACAAATGGTTTTTCCGAAAGAATGCGTATTGACTCAACCGGCAAGGTTGGTATAGGAACAGGAAGCCCTACGGCACTATTATCAGTAAATGGTGGAGCAGATAAGCCCGGCGGTGGTTCATGGGGTACATTTTCAGATGCTCGTCTTAAAGACAATGTGCAGGAATACACAGACGGCCTTTCAGCTTTATTAAAAATAAAACCTGTAACCTATCACTACAATGCAGCTTCAGGATTTGATACAAAACCAGCTTACGTAGGGGTTATAGCACAGCAACTACAAGAAGTAGCACCCTACATGGTAAGTGAAATAACCCGTTCAAACGATAACAAGAATTATTTGCAGGTGGACAATAGTGCCATGACCTATATGCTTACAAATGCAGTAAAAGAATTGTCAATAAAAAATGAACAATTAACAACGAACAATGAACAATTAAAAAAAGAAGTAGCAGAGATTAAAGCCATGATGCAGCAACTACTAAACACCAAATCAAATGTATCATGCCCACCGCTGGCAG
>JANPGE010000142.1:0-12812 GCA_031423805.1 Segetibacter sp.
ACCATTGCAAAAAGTATTCCTTTAAATGTATTGGCAAAACACAAAAACCAAATTCATCAGTTAGAAGGTTTGTTAATGGGACAGGCCGGCTTATTGAATGGCGATTTTGAAGAAGATTATCCTAATGTTTTAAAAAAAGAATATCTATTTTATCAGAAAAAATATCAATTAATTCAGCCTGTTGTAAAACCTTATTTTCTAAGAATGCGGCCTGCTAACTTTCCAACAATTCGTTTAGCACAATTGGCAATATTGATACACAACTCCTCTCACCTATTTTCTAAAATAAAAGAAGCAGAAACTGTAGAAAGCATAAAAGATTTGCTCAACGTTACTGCAAACGATTATTGGCACTACCATTATCGTTTTAATGAATATGGTGACTATCATCCCAAACAATTGGGTAACCAAATGGTAGATAATATCATAATTAATACAGTTATTCCTATTTTATTCGCTTATGGAAACATACATGGCAAAGAGGCAATAAAAGAAAGAGCACTGCAATACCTCGAAAATATTAAGCCTGAAAAAAATACAATAACACAAAAATGGACTAATTATGGCGTAAAAAATAAGTCTGCTCTAGATAGTCAGGCACTTATAGAGCTTAAGAATAATTACTGCAACAATCTTAATTGCCTGAAGTGTGCGGTGGGTAATGCGTTATTGAGATTGAAATAAAATATTACATTGTATTCCGGAAATGGTAAACTTTTAAACCATATATCTTAGGTTATTAATTATATGGCAATTTGAGTCAAAAAAGGATAAAATTTACTCACATCACCGTAACGATTTTTTACTTTAATTTTACAAGTATCAAAATTTGTAAAGTGAAGAATGTAACTATAGCTATATGTTTATGCCTTTTGGGTACAGGAATTTTTGCTCAAAAAATAAATCCAAAACAACAAAAGAAGGACGAGAGAAAGGAAAGGATTAAAAGGTTGATTTTACAGGAAGAAGAAGGCGCAATTATTTTTCACCGTCAGACAGTTTTTGGTTTTAAGCTAAATACAGATGGTTATGGTATGTTTTTAGAAATGGGCAGAATGAAAACTGCAAGAAAGAATAATCTTTACAGTTTTGAACTTGGTGAAAGAAAACATCCAAAAGAAGAAAAAGTACCAAGCATATATCTGGATGGAGGCTCTTATATTTATGGTAAAATAAATAACTTTTACTATGCCAAGCTGGGATATGCCCAACAGCGATTGATTGGCAACAAAGGCAATAAGAATGGGGTTGCAATTTCAGCCATTTATGGTGGTGGTTTGTCTTTGGGATTATTAAAGCCTTATTACATAAAAATAAAAGATCCTCAATCGGGTCAAATTTTGGATATAAAATACACCAACAACGATTCATTTTTTCTACAACCGTCTGTAATAGGAGGGGCTACCGGTTTTAGCAAGGGGTTTGGCGAAATATCTGTAATACCAGGGTTATATACAAAACTTGCCCTTAGGTTTGATTATGGCAGATACAATGAATTAGTTAGTGCACTTGAAGTTGGAATTCATTTAGAAGCTTATACTAAAAAGATGGATCAAATTATTTATAGTCAACCTAAGCAATTGTTTTTCAATGCATATGCTGCAATTGAGTTTGGTAGCAGAAAGTAAAGTTCAAAAATCTTCAAAAATTAGGTTGAAATAATAAAACAAGACACGTAATTACTCAAATGGTAAGTAGTGATAAAATTATCTTCAATTATCTTTACAACCTGAATTAAAACAAAGACCGATGTTTAAGTGTATTTAGAACCCCTGGCAGATAAATACATTTCATCAAAAAAATAATTAGAAAAGGAAAAAAATGCAGGAATTACCAATTGTTTCCATACCGGATATTACTACTTCTAAAATAAAAAAACCTGATTGGCTAAGGGTGAAACTACCAATCGGCGAAAGTTATAAGCATGTACGTGGACTTGTAGATACACACAAACTGCATACTATTTGCGAAAGCGGAAATTGCCCAAACATGGGCGAATGTTGGGGCGAAGGAACAGCTACATTTATGATATTGGGCAATACCTGTACCCGAAGCTGCGGTTTTTGTGCAGTAGCAACGGGTAGGCCCGACCCGGTAGACTGGGACGAACCACAACGTGTAGCCGAAGCTATACATCTTATGAAGGTAAAACATGCTGTAATTACAAGTGTGGACCGAGATGAGTTAAAAGATGGAGGATCCACAGTTTGGTACAATACAATAAAGGCTGTAAAAGCACTGAACCCAACTACAACATTAGAAACGCTTATTCCAGACTTTAGAGGTTATGCCGATCAGGTACAACGAATAATAGATGCCGCACCTGAAGTGGTAAGTCATAACATAGAAACCGTAGAAAGATTAAGCAGACAGGTACGCATTCAGGCAAAATACCGCCGAAGTATGGAAGTATTGCGTTTATTGAAAGAAGGAGGCATGAGAACCAAAACTGGTATAATGCTAGGACTCGGCGAAACAAAGGAAGAAGTAATTCAATCTATGGAAGATTTGGTAGCTGTAGGCGTAGATGTAATTACATTGGGTCAATACCTTCAACCCACAAAGAAACATTTGCCTGTGGCACGTTTTGTTCATCCTACAGAGTTTGCCGAATTACGTAAAATAGGTTATGAACTTGGTTTCGATTATGTAGAAAGCGGACCGTTGGTGCGCTCTTCTTATCATAGTGAAAAACATGTAATTCCGGGATATGGCAGAGCTAAGTTTGAAGAAGAAAGGGAATAGATGCTTGTGTAAAGTAACTTTAATAATACTTTCAAACCTGTTGTAAATGATTTACAGCAGGTTTTTTTATTTAATGCGAGTTTTATTTTTTTGGTTGTAATACCAATGTGATTTTTAAAATATGCCAATATTTTTAAAATCTTACAGTGGTTTATGCCGATGGTATCAAACAAATAGTCAAATGAGGCGAAGCCGAATTGAACTATATTGTTTGTCCAATCGGTATAAACGCTGAATGAACAATTTAGAAGGGTTCATTTCGTAGAAAATGAATTTAAATTAAAATTGAATTTGCAGTACACGACATGGTTATAATATGAATCTAATAAATAAGTGATTTAAAAAATTATGTTATCATTTGTTATACTAAATAATCATATCAATTGATAATGAAATTTCTATGTAAATTGTGTCATACATAAAATTATCTTTTTGATGGAAAACAACTAAAGGATAATTGTTCATAGAAATTAGTTTCTAAGAGTAATACTATATTCTTAATAAAACCTACTATTAGAGTGTCTCTATTCATAAAAATAAAACCATTCCTTTTAATTATACTATGTTTAATTCATTTAGCAGTTTTTGCGCAGAAGAAAAGTGCGGTTGCATCAACTAAGGAGCAGGCCAAACATAAAGGCTATTGCGGTTTTGATGTTTTGCAACAAAATTTAAGAACTGATAGCAATTATTTTAAGAAGGAAGAAGGCATGAATGGTGCCATTAAGTTTAGAAATCAACATCGAACAGATACACTTACAGGAGTTATAACTCTTCCGGTAGTATTTCATATTGTAGGCACAAATCCGGCTAATATTTCTGATGCGCAAATAGCAGCAGGATTACAAAATCTAAATGATGGATTTGGAAAAAGTGGAGTATACAGCAGCAGTACAGGTGTTGATACCCGAATAAAATTTTGTTTCGCAAAAACAGATCCTGAAGGAGGCATTTCAAATGGTATTACACGTACTACCTATTTTTTCGGCAACAACCTAAATCCTGTTATAGAAGATGATAAGATAAAAGCATTAGTCAATTGGAATCCGCTTCAGTACATCAATATTTGGGTTATTGATTCTATGGAGCTCGAAGTTTTTCCTCAATTTATCTGCGATAATTGGTACAGACTTAACAGTCAGGGTTATGCTACTATGCCACCCGGTCCTGCAAATCTTGATGGTATTGTAGTAAAAACAATAGATATTTTGCTCATTGAGCAAATGGGTCATTACCTTGGGTTGTATCATACTTATGAAGGATTAAACTGCAAGAATAATGATTGTACAGTAGATGGCGACAAAGTATGCGATACTCCCCCTGACATCAGTTTAGGTAATTCATCCTCCTGCAACACCCCGGGCAATTCGTGTCGTACCGACACACTTTCCGGCTTTACTGTTGATATGCCTGATCTGATTACCAACTTCATGGATGCAGGAAACTTAGCCTGTCACAATCAGTTTACTGCCGGTCAGGCACGGCGTATGAGGGCTATAATAGATACGTTTCGAAGGGGTCTGCTTGTAAACAAATGTAATCCACCATGTAATCAGATTATAAAAGCAGGCTTTGCAACAAGTATTAATTATCCTGTGGTGGGGAATACGGTTACTTTCACCAACACCTCAACAGGGGCTGTATCTTATCAGTGGTTGTTAGATGGAGTGTTGGTTGCTACTTCTGTAAATTTTACTTATTCTTTTTCTACTGCAGGCACTTATAAAATAACCGTCAAATCATTTAATGGTAGTTGTTTTGGTACTGCTTCGCAAAATGTAATTGTCAATTGTGGAGTAACAGCCAGGTTTTATACTGACAAAAGGCAATTGGCGAGTAAATCACCCTCTTTTGTAGATACTATTCATTTTACAAATAATAGTGAAAATGGTGTAACCTACAAGTGGTTGATGCAGAACGATGTTGGCATGAATGAACAGGTAATTAGTACAGTGGTCAATCTTAACTATGGATTCAATACTCCGGGAAACTACATGGTAAGACTAGTAGCAACTAATGGCGCTTGCAAAGACACAACTGAATTCTTCACTATACCTGTGGTAGACCCTGACCCTAATGGATATATTGTATTTAGCAAAGCCCAATGCTATCAGGAAACAAAAGCAAAAATTAGTTTTTATGTATGTAACAGTGGATATAAAAAAATTCCCTCTAACATTCCTATTACATTTTATGATACAAATCCTTTGTTGCTTTCAGCAAATAAAATTGGTCTAACTTATTTTACTCCCGATACTATATCCGGTAAATGTTGTTCAGCATTGTATACCACTATTGTTGATGTGGGCTATAAAAAATTAAACTCCCTGTACATGGTTTTTAATGATAATGGTACTACACATCCCTTATCATTACCCAATACACCTTTTCAGGAAGTCAGTTATGCAAATAATATTTCTTTTTATAGAAATTTTTCCTTTAGAGTGTCAGCTACTCCTCCTTTATCTATTGTTGAATGGGGAGATACTGTAAATTTAAAAGCAGTAGCAATACCTGATACAGTACTTTCCTATGTGTGGAATACACCTGTAAATTTAACATGCAGCAATTGTCAGTCGCCCATTTTAATAGCAGATACAACAACTACAAAAAATGTAAAAGCAACAAGTAATCTTGGTTGTACCGATACTACATCTATCATAGTGCAGGTGCCCCCTTATAATGATTTCACTGTTGATATAAATGATTTACAATGTGCAGGAAGCGATAGTCTATATATAAACTTTACTATAGCGAATAGTTTTAAAAGAGCAAAATTGCCTAAAACACTTAGTGTGTCATTTTACAGTGGCGATCCTTCAACTTCAAATGCTGTATGGCTTCCACCCATATTTTCACTTCCTGCAACACTCAATGTGAAACAAGCAACCTTTTCAGCATTTCTAAAAGCTCCACTTGCTACAGGCAAAATTTACGCAGTGGTCAATGATAGTGCAAAAAACTTACCCGTAATTTTTCCCAACACAAAATTATTGGAGAAGCAGTACAGTAATAACTTTGATGATACCACTTATTTCTATGACTCCTTAAAGTTGCAGCCATCAGACACAACAGTACTACGAAAGCAAATTTTTCCATTGCAAATCCTAACACCGATTTATAATCCTGCTACTACACTATGGTCTTCTGGAAGTAATTATACACTTAGTTGCAACAATTGCTCAACTCCACAGGTACAGGTTTTTAACAATGCTTCAGTACCTGTTCATACGGCCAACCGATATGGGTGTTTGTTGTATGGTGCAGTAAGTATTCATATTCTTGACCCCGATATGGTAGTGCAAATAAAAGATGTAAAATGTGTTTCTAACAATACCATTACTGCAACCTTTACCATTTGTTTAAATAACAATTATGACAGCGTATTTGCAGGTATACCTGTTGCTTTTTACGATGCCAACCCCGACAGCGGAATAGCACATTTGCTAGGGCCTGTATTTTATACACCAACTTTAGAACCTGGTAATTGTAAGACCTACACTACTAATATTACCACCACTACAACCGGTAAATTGTATGCAGTTGTAAATGATAATGGGTCTAATATTAACAGCGTACCTAATAACGTCTTTGGCGAGACAAATTTTACTAATAACTTTGACGATACATCTTATGTGCCCTTTAGCATCAGCGCAGTTCCTAATGATACATCTATACAAAGGCTAAGTAGTATACAATTGAATACTATTGCGCAAGGTGGAGTTGCAACGAGTTATGCATGGTCACCTTCACAGTTTCTGTCATGTAGTAATTGCGCTAACCCTATTGCTTCCCCGAGGTTTACTATACAATATTTACTTACAGCCCGTAATGAAACTAACTGCACCGATACTGCTTTGGTCATTATAAAAACAAATACAAAAGGGGTTAATATACCTGATGCATTTACACCAAACAATGATGGGTTAAATGATTGGTTGTATGTAATTGGAGGAAAAGATATTATTAGTATAAAAAGCTTTTTAGTTTACAATCGTTGGGGACAAAAAGTTTTCGAGACGATTAATTCACAACCTAATTTACCTACAGCAGGATGGAATGGTAAAATTAATAGCGGAGATGCCGAACCCGGCACTTACGTTTATGCTATAAACATTGCGTTTGCTAACGGCACAGAAAAGTTATATAAAGGCACGGTAGTATTGATACGATGATGGAGTAAGTATGGGTTGGAATGAGTTGTTTCTCTGCTTCAATTTACCTGTAGGCATTTCAATTCGTGTTTCACAATTTCACTTTTTCACAAATTAAAGCTATATTTATATAGCCTTAATCCAAAACTAAATCATCATTGCTGTGAAATTCCTGTTTCTCAACAAAAGTCAGGGTTACATACTTGCTACCATTATGGGGTTGGTATTTTTGGGTTCCTGTTACTTTTTTATTTACCTGCCGGCCAATGAGAAAAAGGTTCAGGCACAACGCTTCAGAACTTTACAAAATATAGACCGCAACATTCATGATAAGATAGTTAACAGTGCTTCACTTTTAACAAACCTGCTAAATGCTTATGATGCAAAAAGCAAAAATTATCTTGATGAATACATTCGCAACTATCCTGATGATAAGTTGTATTTATCACCAATAACTCTTGTACCATTTGAGAAAATAAAACAGAATGATTCACTTCAGATAGAGGTCAACAATGCTACACATCAGGTAACCCTGACGCTCAATAAAATTTCGGGGATTGACACTAATAAATTGGTGCCGCAGATCTCACTTAAATATAGCTTTGATCAGTTTGTTGCAGGACTATTGCCTGATGTTGTTTTTGACGAATACCTTGTTTTCAATAGCGGTTCAATTGTGTACGAAAGTTTTCCGTCGGGAATCGGAAAAGTAAAAGAAGATTCTCTGCTAAGCAATACCAATGGAATAAATGGTTCTTATGCACGTAACATGACAGCAGGGGGTAAGGACTATAAACTTTTTCTGCATAATGTAACCTTTGATACAAGTCACAAGTGGGTGTTAGGTGGATTGCTTTCCAAAGATAAATTTCAAAAAGAAAAGACTGCGATACCAAAAAATCTATGGTTGTTTATTATTACTTTACTGATAGGTATTATGGTTGTTTTTCCTTGGATCAGGCTTTATCAAATGGGTAGTAAAGACAGGCTTACTTTATTTGATGGGGCATCTAGCATAGTAGTATCTATGTTAATAATGTCATTGCTTTTTTTCTGTTTCTTTGAATATAACACTACAGTTAGAACTCAAAATCCTATAGGTTCAAGGGGGGTTATTGGTTCACTTATTGATACAGCTTTTCAAAAAGAAATTGCTCATAACTATCAACTGTTGAAGCAGTACGACTCTTTACAAAATAAATATAAACCCGGCAGTATAATAGAACTTCTTAACCCAACCAAATTTAAAGCTGAAAAAGAAAACCCTACTGATTCTTTAAGTTTTTTACTACACAATGGGAACGTAGAATTAGATAATCATATCAATCAGGTATTTTGGATTGATAGTTTGGGTCAGGAACAATATACGTGGACAAAATCATCTATCAATGCACCGTTAAACACAAGTCTAAAGAGTAGAAATTATTTCAAAAATATTAATGAGGGTAATCCTTATTATCTAAATGGAGAACCTGAAAAAAAATATTTTATAGATCAGGTTGTCTCCCGCACTTCAGGCATATTTACCTCTGTTATTTCAATACCATCAGTTGGGAATGGGCTAAATGTTGCGGCTATGTCTTTTAATATGCGATCTCTGCAAAATGTTGTAATGCCTGCAGGATTCACATTTGCAATAATAGATAAAAGTGCAAAGGTTTTATATCATTCTATTGAATCGAAAAATCTGAATGAAAATATAATTTCAGAATTTTCTGATTCTACTGCATTACTTAGTTTTATTCAAAATAGAACAAGAGGTAGTTTCAGTACAGAATATTTCAGTAAGATGTATAATGTAAGCATCTCACCTATGCAACATCTTCCATATTATCTGATTATATTTTCTGACAAGAGTTTTACCGAAACAAGAGATGTTGAAACTTACGGGTTTACATTTTTTATGTTGTTGCTGTTCTTTCTGTATATGCTATTGCAAATGAGTATTACATTATTAGTAGCATCCCGACGTTCATTTTTTAAAAATCAGGGTTTTGATACTAGTTGGATTGGTCCAAAAGTTTCTTTTCACAAAGATTATTTATTCATTTCTGCCATAAATATTCTATTGATTTTGGTGTTGGTTGCCATGTTTAAAATTGCTGGTTTACTGGAGTATATTTTTCTTTTGTCACTAACAATAACCTACATTACAATATTTATAAACTTACTTTATTACCAACGGTATAAGGTTCAAAGCAATACTCTCAACTGGAAATATAAACTGGCAGCTATACGTATATCAGCTTTAATCCTCTTTATTCAAAATATCGTAGCTGCTGTATTGTTGGATTGGCTTCCATTCTTTACAGGACTATTCATTCAATTAATTTTAATTTTTTCAGGTTGGCTTTTATTTAAACAGGCTTATCGTTTCCCTTTGTGGTTTAGAGAATTATTGTTGGCCTCTAAATTAAAATACTACCACAGTTTTGCTTTTATGACATTTACATGTCTGATTATAACAAGCGGTTTGCCGGTTGCTTATTTTTATAAAGCCTCCTTTGACTTTGAGAAAAAAATTGCTACCCGTTATCGTCAGATTGATTTTGCTAACCAATTACAGGAGAAAAAAAAATCTACTTTAAGCGGGGTAAATGTATCTAAATACGGTTATGATACTACAGGTGTCTATTATGATAGTATTTATATAAGTCGCTATCCTTTAGTTGTAGAAAAAAGCAATTTATGTACTGATAATGATAGTGTGAGGATCAATGAAACTGAAGAGGCAATTCTTTCAGCATTCCATTTACCTACAGGCGAAACCTATGCACGGGGCAATTATTATTACAATATCTTTTCCAGAGATTCTTCGGTTTTCTACAAACAGGATTCTGTAGGGGCTAACTACAGGCATTATACTTTTGTACAAACCGATAAAAGCGGCCAATATATTAAGCTACATTCTTTTGACGTGGGCTACGAAATACCTGCACCCGGCAAAGGAAAAAGCATCTGGAAAGTTATTCTTTATTGGGCTTTCTTCATGATCGCTTTAATTTTCCTTTTTCAGGTTCTTGTTAATGTAATAAAGAAATTATTTTGTTTGAATCTACCACATCTGCAAAGCTGGAAAGAGCTGGATCAAAAATTATTAGCAAATGATAAGTTGAATAAGTTTTTGTTAGTCATAGGATTGCCCGGTGCGCATAAGTATAATTATATAGTTGGAAAGATAAAGGATGAAACAATAAAATGGAACAATACAAAACTCATTTTTGATGAAACAGATAAATCGCAGAACAATGTTTTTGTAGTTGATATGATCAACCTTCCTGATGGGGCAGATAATAAAGAAAGAGTTGAACAATGGACAAAATTGCGAACCGAGGTTACGGCTTCTAAGTACAGGTTAATTATCATAAATCACTTTGAATATAACATACAGGACGCCGCTACTAATCTGGAGAAACTACGAATGCTTGAATCTTTAATGTTGAATAGCATTTGTAAGATTGTAATTCTATCTACAGTGCATCCATTATCATTTCTAGATTCGTTAAACGAAAAAAATGCCAAACCTGATGGCACTTTTGCAGGTGTAAAAGATATAGAACGGTGGCAGGTGCTGCTGGGGCATTACCGCATTGCATTGTTGCCTATTACTGAAAAGGACTACTCAAAGGATATTTATAATCCACCCTGGTTACACAATTACTGTTACGAAACAACCTATACGCATTACCTTCAGGCATTGCAAAATGATACGTTGGAAATTGCAACTTCATTTACAGAAAATGAAGTGTCTGAAAAAGTAGATCTGATGGTGTATAAAGTACAAGTAGCCTCCGAGTATTTTTATATGTATATCTGGCAATCACTTACCAAAGAGGAAAAATTTTTATTGTACGATCTCGCAGAAGACAACCTTGTAAATTCTTATGACAACTACACATTAAGTATGCTCATTGCAAAAGGTGTAATAGTACAATCAAATGGTTTGCTTCGTATATTCAACAAAGGCTTTCGAAATTTTATTCTCACTGCAATAGGCCATAGCGAAGTCAACAAAATAAAAGAAAGAATAAACGAAAGCGGCAATTGGCGCAATCTCAAAACTCCTTTGGTTATAATCATATTTTCCATTCTCGCATTTTTGCTCATTTCAGAGCAGGAAGCTTTTTCAAAACTACTCACCTATGTAGCAGCATTAACAGCAGGTGTTCCAGCAGTATTGAAAATATTTTCATTGTTTGATAAGAGTGGGGGCAAGGCGAGTACGTGATAATGTGTAATTTAATTGGGATTAATCAAAATTCTATCTTCGGCCTTACCTTTGCACCTCAAATTTTAAGTTAATACATTCGAAATTTATCATTATATGTATATTAAATGCATTTATTGATTTTATGACCAATTACAATTGGTTATTTTAAGAAAATGAAATACGAAAAAGAAATTTCCCGCCGCAAAACATTCGCTATTATCAGTCACCCCGATGCGGGTAAGACTACGCTAACAGAAAAGTTTTTGCTGTTTGGCGGAGCCATTCAGGTTGCAGGGGCAGTCAAAAGCAATAAGATTAAGAAACACGCTACCAGCGATTTTATGGAGATTGAGCGGCAGAGGGGAATCTCTGTGGCTACATCGGTAATGAGCTTTGAGTATCAGGGGATGCTCATAAACCTCTTGGATACTCCCGGCCACAAAGACTTTGCTGAAGATACCTACCGTACCCTTACGGCGGTTGATAGTGTGGTTTTGGTGGTTGATAGTGTTAATGGGGTAGAGGATCAAACCCGCAGGCTGATGGAAGTTTGTCGTATGCGTGACACTCCTGTTATTGTTTTTGTCAATAAAATGGACCGTGATGGCAAAAACCGGTTTGATCTGTTAGAAGAAATTGAAAATGAACTTAAAATTTCACTGCATCCCATGACTTGGCCTATCAATCAGGGAAAAGAGTTTAAAGGGGTGTACAATCTGCATGATAAAAACCTGGTATTGTTTGCAGCAAGCACAAAAGGCTTGGATGAAGACACAGTGCAAATTCAGGATTTAAGCGATAATGTTTTAGATCAGAAAGTAGGAGAGAAGGACGCAGCTACACTTCGTGAAGATGTTGAACTGATTGACGGTGTATATGGCGAATTGAAAACTGAAGATTATTTAAGCGGCAAAATAGCTCCTGTCTTTTTCGGTAGTGCGGTTAATAATTTTGGAGTAAAAGAACTGTTGGATACTTTTATTCGCATAGCACCAACTCCCCGTGACCGACAAACAAGTGCAAGGGCAGTAAGTGTTGGTGAACCAAAATTCAGCGGATTCATTTTTAAAATTCACGCCAATCTTGACCCCAAACACCGTGACAGAATTGCGTTTTTACGGGTATGTAGTGGCAAGTTTGAACGTAACAAATACTTTCATCACGTACGTATAGATAAGGATGTTCGCTTTAGTGCTCCTTATAGTTTTATGGCCCGTGATAAGGAAGTCGTAGACGAAGCCTACCCCGGCGATGTAGTGGGATTGTTCGACACCGGTAACTTCAAAATCGGCGATACATTAACCGAAGGTGAAAACTTCTACTTCACCGGCATCCCTACATTTTCTCCGGAAATCTTTAAAGAAGTGGTAAACAAAGACCCTATGAAAACCAAGCAACTGGAAAAGGGGTTGCTTCAACTGACTGATGAAGGTGTTGCACAATTGTTTACTCAATTTGGAGGTACAAAAAAGATAATTGGATGTGTAGGTGAACTACAGTTTGAAGTGATACAATATCGTCTGTTGCACGAATATGGTGCAAGTGTTCAATTCAACAGTTTGCCATTTTACAAAGCCTGTTGGCTTAGCAGCAAGGACCAGAAAAAACTGGATGATTTTGCCCGTTACAAACTCGCCAATACCGGCGAGGACAAAGACGGTCACATGGTTTATCTTGCACAAAGCGAATGGTTCCTAAATACT
>JANPGE010000143.1:0-43335 GCA_031423805.1 Segetibacter sp.
TAAAAATATATAAAGTGTAACCTATGTTATGCTACAATAGTGAGCCTTAACCGCCCTTAAGGGCAACCATAAAATTCGGTTGTTCTTAACGGTAAGCGAAAAGTGTAACCTATGTACTGCTATACGACAATTAGGGTTTAATGTTTACTTATCTCTATTTGAAAAACTCACTCATGACAATTAACATTCACAAACAAAAACTCCGGATATGAACATAGATAACACACAGAGTCAGATGCGCAAGGGAGTGTTGGAGTTTTGCATCTTATCCATCATTCGCCAGGGCGAAGTTTACCCTAGTGATATTGTGGAAAAAATGAAAGCAGCCAACCTCAACATTCTGGAAGGTACCCTTTACCCCCTGCTGACAAGATTGAAAAATGCGGACTTTCTCACCTACCGTTGGGTAGAAAGCAACAGCGGCCCTCCCCGAAAATACTTTTGTATGACGGAAAAAGGCCTGGCCTTCTACGCAGAACTGGAAGCTACCTGGAACGAATTGGCCAATGCTGTAAACGAGCTGACAGGAAGGGGAGATCAAAACAACAATTCCTAAATCAACCAACTTTAACCAACCAGGCCAAAGGTGCCACAAGCACCAAAAGCATAAATAAATAAACATCATGAAAAAGGTAATCAATATAAACTTCCAGGGCAGGGTAACACCCATAGAAGAAACTGCCTATGACATGCTTACAAAGTATGTGGAAAGTCTTCGGGTATTTTTTGCCAACGAAGAGGGCAGAGACGAAATCATAAACGACATAGAAGGTCGTATAGCCGAACTCTTTGGCGAAATTTTGAAAAAGGGTAATACATGCATAGTAGAAAGTGATGTGCAAACAATTATTTCCAGCATGGGCCGCCCGGAAGATTTTGAAGCAGAAGAGGGAAATTTGCATTCCCAATTAGGTGGGGAAAAATCTGAAGAGAAAAAAAGCTACCAACATGCTTACAATGCATCAGGCAACAAAAAGCTTTTCAGAAATGAAACCAATAAGGTGTTTGGTGGTGTTTGTGCAGGTATAGCCGATTATTTTGGAATAGACACACTAATAGTCCGCATTTTGTTCATTTTGTTTGGAGGTCTAACTTTTTGGATCTATTTCATACTATGGATAGCAGTTCCGGCTACATCTTCACAAGTAATCGGGTCACAAAGAAAAAGGTTGTTTAGAGACCCTGACAATAAACTGATAGCAGGTGTATGTAGTGGACTTGCCCAATACTTCGGTGTACAGGTTTGGATACCTAGAGTATTGTTTTTGATTCCATTCTTTTCTTTCGTATTCCAATGGGGTCATTGGGGATGGTGGGATTTTCCAAACTTTTTGAGCTTTTCATTTAGCCCCGGATCATTGTTCATATATATTATATTCTGGCTGGTATTGCCCGAGGCAAAAAGTGCAGCAGACAAGCTGGAAATGAAAGGAGAAAAAGTTGATTTGAACAATATTAAGTCAACTATACAAGGAGATATGGAAGGTTTTAAAGACCGTGCAAAAGTATTTGGCAATGAAATAAAAGAAAAAGCACAGGAGTTTGGTGATAATCTTAGCAAATCAACCAACCGCTTTGCATCAGAAGCCACTACAGTTGCAAGAAGTTCTGGTGGTGGTATAGGTCGTGCTATAGCAATGATAGTTAAGATATTTGTTTACTTCATTTTAGGCTCATTGCTTTTTGGTTTGGTTGCGGCTTTATTTGGTGTCGGAGTTGCTTTTACAGGACTGCTACCCGCTTACTCTTATGTGTTGGATGAAGGATTTCAAAAATTGCTTTCATGGGGCGCATTAATATTTTTTGTCTGGGTACCTGTTATAGCAGTAGTTACGTGGATCATCAGGCGCCTTACTGGCAAAAGAGGAAACAGTGGTATTATTAAACTCACCTTTGCTGGTCTCTGGATACTAGGATGGATTTGCTTTATCAACCTGATTATAACGCTTAGAAATGAATTCAGGTACCGTAATTACCCTACTGAACAAACAGTTTCTATAGCAAATCCTGGAGTTAATAAACTGGAAATAAAAACAGCTCCTTTTGGTAAATACTACACTGGTAGCTGGTTAAGAATGGAGCCTTTTGCCTCTTTTGATGAGGACACCGTTTACGTTAGAAACATAAGATTGCGCATAGTAAAATCTGACAACGACAGCTTTAAAGTAGTAATGGTTAAAATGGCAAATGCCTCAACAAAAACTGATGCTGAAAGAATAGCCAACCGTATCAATTTTTCAGCAGTACAAAAAGATTCAGTGCTTATATTGGATAGAGGAATATCAATAACCCGTCAGGAAAAATTCAGGAACCAACAGGTAATTATAACCGTAGCTGTGCCTGTGGGCAAAAGAATTTTGGTAAATGACAATGTAGGATGGGGCAATGATGTACGAGTTGACTTTGGCCGCAACGATGATTATTGGGATTGGGAAAACAGCGACGATGCCAAGACTTATGATTGGGATCGGAATGTAGAATATATAATGACAGCAAAAGGATTAGAAAGAGTAAACAAAGATTATAAAGACGAAAATGATGGCAACAATGATGAAGATGAAGACGGCAGACGCAATGCACTTGATGAGTATAGAAAAAGCAAAGACGAATTAAGAAAGGAAATGGAACAAAAGCAAAAAGAACTGGAACAACTGAACAAAGAGTTGCAGGCACCCGCAGATTCTACACTTTATCACTACAATCAGCCGCCACAAGAACCTACACAAAAGAAAGACAAAGCAGTAACTAAAACATCAGGAGAAAACGCACCGAACGGAATGAACGACACAGCAGTAATGAAATACGCTTTGTAAAAACTTGGTTGAAGTTGGGATTAAAAGGCTCTTCCGCATATATTGGGAGGAGCCTTCCCGCTTTTTAGGAACGCAAATTTTTTTGAACGCAGATTTTTATGATGATTAGGATTTGTGTAAGAAAATTATAGCTTAATTTACCATCACAATCATAACCATCTGCGTTCCTAATTTGAACAAAAATTTTATGATAATTAAGATTTGTGTAAGAAAATTATATCTTAAAATATCATCACAATCATATCAATCTGCATTCCTAATTTGAACACAGATTTTTAGGATGATTAGGATTTGTGTATGAAAATTATATCTTAAAAAATCATCACAATCATAATCATCTGCGTTCAATCATTATTCAAATATTCTTGCAGCTTTCTCTACACTTTCCGGTTTGCCCACATCAATAAATTTGCTTTCGGAATGGTCAAAAGATAGGATCGAATTGGTTTTCATCAACTCAAGATAAGTATCAACTATTGAGAATTTACCAGTTTGGGTAAACATTGAAAATATCTTTGGGTCAATAACATGAATACCGCTGAAGGCTTTTGCTACCTCATTTCCAGATAGGGGCGAAGCTGATTTTTCTTCACCTGTTTTTGTATTTCTCCAGCCGCAAAGCTTATCATTTTTATCAAATAAAAAATACCGCGAACTGATGCGGTTTGTTGTGGCCAGGGTGGCTAATGGCTTTTTTGTAAAATGAAATTCCAGCAGAGCACCCAGATCAAGATTTGTGAGTATATCCACGTTCATGAGAAGTACTGCTGCACTGTCTTTTAGATTATTGGCTGCAAACAGCAATCCACCACCCGTTTCTAAAGGTCCTTCCTCCTCATGGCTGATAGTAATTTGGCTGCCCCAACCATTATTCCTTTTTATTGCATCAATAATCTGCTGCGCAAAATGATGAACATTTACCACCACCTCTGTTATACCATACTGCTGCAGGTATTCAATATTTCTTTGCAACAATGACTTACCATTCACTATTGCCAATGCTTTAGGGTGATGGTCTGTCCATGGTTTAAGCCGGGTGCCTAAGCCTGCTGCTAAAATCATTGCTTTAGATTGATGTATATTAATATCCATAAATGTTTTTGTTTGGTTTAGCTTCTTTCGGTTATCAACAAAATGTAGCTTGTGCTTCTACCGCCTGCAGTTTCTTTTTGTAAAATTTTTTTATTTACCAGATCTTGTATATCCCGCAGGGCACTGTCTTGCGATGTTTTGGTTATTTTGCTCCATTTGGATGAGTTTAGTTTTCCATCAAAACCATCCAGCATTTTATTGAGCATCAGTTTTTGCCTTTCGTTTAAAATAGTGTTGGCATGTTGTTCCCAAAATGTGGCTTTTCGCAAAGTAGCACCCAGTGTTTCATCGCTAGCATCCAATGATCTGTTCATACAGTTAAGAAACCAGATGATCCAATCGGTAATATCCAAATCACCTTTTTGAGTTTTTTCAAGTATATCGTAATATTCTTTGCGTTCTTTTCTTATTTGGGCACTCATGCTGTAGAACCTTTGCGATGTGTTATCAGCACGGGACAGTTGTACATCAGTTATTGTCCGGGCTATTCTTCCATTACCGTCATCAAAAGGGTGAATGGTCACAAACCAGAAATGCGCAATAGCAGCTTTTAATACAACATCCACGGTAGTTTTTCCATTGAACCATTCAAGGAATCGTTTCATTTCTTCATCAAGCCTTTCTGCACCCGGTGCTTCAAAATGTACTTTTTCTTTTCCCATACCTCCTGATACTACCTGCATGGGATTGTCTTTTTCATTGTCTCTCCAATTACCCACAACTATTTTTTGTAATCCACTTCTCCCGGTGGGAAATAATGCAGCCTGCCACCCGAAAAGCCGCTCGTTTGTCAATGGATGATTATAATGTTGTGTAGCATCGAGCATCATTTCTACCACGCCTTCCGTGTATCGGTCTGTAGGTACTAAACCGGCTATATCCATGCCCAATTTTCTTGCTATAGAAGACCTAACCTGTTCAGCATCCAATATTTCACCTTCTATTTCGCTGCTCTTAACTATTTCTAAAGTGAGGTTTTTAAGTGTGGATTCGTCCTGCAAAATAAAACCCAGCGATTCCATTCTGCCCAAAAGTTTGCCCTGCCGGTGTCTCACAGATGATAGCAACGGGGAGATATGTTCATTGTTCCAGATAAAAGATGGCCAGCCGGGTCTTTGATGTATATAAACAGGCATGTTTTATACAATTTGCGGTGAATATAAGCCTTAATCTCCGCAAATTGTGCGGCGATTAGGTTATTTATTCGCCGCATTTGAATTTTTTATAAAAAAACACCTCGCAAAACACATGTATTCCTAAACCGGTTCCGGTAAATTCACCCAATTCTTTGCATCTTGTATCAGGTGATTAACTTCTACTTTTACTGCAAATTTATTTTTTAAATGCCGGGCCAAAGCGTCGGCAGCATACACACTTCGGTGCTGCCCACCGGTACACCCAAAACCCACCATCAGATTTCCAAAACCTCGCTTAATGTAATCTTCTACGGCAATATCTACCACATTAAATGCGCTGTTGAGAAACTCGGGCATTTTTGTGTTTTGTTCCAGAAAATCTTTTACTTCTTTATCTCTGCCCGTTAAATATTTATAAGGTTCAAAACGACCGGGATTAAGAATGCCACGCATGTCAAAAAGAAATCCACCACCATTTTCCGAATCATCGTTTGGTAATGATTTTTTATAAGAAAAACTGTAAACCTTTACCACCAATGGGGTTTTTTCTGTTGCTTTTACAGGTTCAAATCGTGCTACAATTTCCGGTTGGGTAATGGTTTCCAACATACGGTCTAGCTCAGGTGTTGAAATTCTGATACCATGATTTTCAATAAAAAATTTCAGGTTGCGCAATGCCAATGGTATACTGGTAAGAAAGTGTGCCTTGCGCTCAAATAACCCCCTGAAACCGTAAGCACCCAATACCTGAAGCAACCTGACCAAAACATATCCATTGTATGCGGAAATAAAGGATTGTTTGTCTATAATGCTATCAATATTTTTTTCAGTTTCGCCAATATAACCATCCAATAAACTTTGTTTCCATTCTGCTGGAAGATTGGCTTTTGCCTGCCATAACAGCGATGCCACATCATATTGCAAAGCCCCTTTCATGCCACCCTGATAATCTATGAAGTGTACTTTGCCATTGTTCACAATTACATTTCTACTCTGAAAGTCGCGGTATAAAAAGTAGTGATCCCCTGCTTTGTCAAGGTAGGTACTCATGGTTTCAAAATCTATCAACATGGCCTGCTTGTCATAAGCCAACTTGAGTGTATCCAAAAAATAATACTTGAAATACAACAGGTCACTCATAATGGCCTGTTTGCCAAATTCTTTTGCCGTAAGGCATTGGTTGTAATCAAATCCTTCATTTCCCAATACCTGTACCTTAATTAACTCTTGCAGTGTTTGTTTATAAAGATCATACACTTCCAAAGTGTATCCCTTTGCTTCCAAAATGTCTAATAAGCTTTGGGTGCCTAAGTCTTCTTGTATGTAAATGGTTTCTGCCGGGTTGACCGCCAGTATTTCCGGCATTGGCAGTTGCTTTCCCCTAAAATGATTGGTAGAGTATATGAAAGTTTTATTTTCCCTTACGTTATCACTATATGCGGCTATGTAAGTTTGGTCTCCGGCATATAATCTGAAGTATATTCTATCGCCACCTGACTGTGGCAGTTTTTCTATTCTATCTTCTTTTCGCTTTGCAAATGATTGAAACAATGTACTGACCTCTGAAACTATAGCTTCCATGATTTTTTATAAGGTGGTAAAAGTAAAAATTTATTATGGATAGTATTGATTAGGGAAATGATTCGCCTTACAAAACTTAAGAAACTGGAAGAATTAAAAGCACTTTTCTATCGGATTTTGCCAACTAAGAGTTAGTTTACACCACATTATAGCCAATATCAATTTACCCTTGAATTTTTAAATAAACATTTTGGGTTTATTACTTATATTCGGGCTGCAAATTTTTATGCAAGTCATATGCGAACAGTACAAAATATACTAGATCTAAAAGATAATCCTGATAATATTATATCACCCGATACTATGGTGATTGATGCCCTTAAAAAACTAATTTCTGTTAATCTAAGTTACCTGCTTGTGTATGATGGAGGTAAGTTTTGTGGCATTTTCAGCGAACGGGATTATACCCGCAAATTGGTGCTTGAAGGCAGATCGAGCCGCGACACACAGGTTAAAGATGTAATGACAGTAAATCTGCCACAGGTTTCTGTAGAAAACTCGGTTGAAGATTGTATGTACCAAATGAATGTAAGAGGCATTCGCTATGTAGCGGCTTATGACAATGATACTTTTTTGGGCATTATTACCATTCACGATTTACTAAGAGAGGTACTCGCCAATAAGCATTACGTATTTGATGATACATTGACCAATAGCCTTTTAGATACTGATGAGAGCGGGAAAATATTTTGAGCTATAAACTATGAGTTGGATTTTTAAAATATTAATCTTCACTCACAAGTAATAATTCAACATTCATAACTCATAATTCAACACTCATAACTCATAACTTACCACTCATAACTCATAACTCACAAAACATTCAGCACCTGTTCTTTTGCTTTTTCCAATTCATCTTTCATTAGCACAACGCTTTTTTGAATGTCAGAATCGTAAGCTTTTGAGCCGGTGGTGTTTATTTCTCTGCCTATCTCCTGCATAATGAAAGATAGCTTTTTGCCTTTACCCTCTTCAGCTTCATTTAGTATTGAAGAGAAATATTCGCAGTGATTTTTAAGTCTTACCTGTTCTTCTGTAATATCTAATTTTTCTATGTAGTAAACCAACTCCTGTTCCAACCGATTGCTATCATAGTTGTCTTTTCCCACATTCTCATTCAGTATTTTAGTAAGGCCGTCTTTTATACGCTGCTTACGGTTAGGTTCCAGGCCTGTTATCTTTTCAGCATGTAGCGTTATATTTTTAATACGCAGCACCAATTCTTCCTGAAGTGCTTTTCCTTCATCAAGCCGGTGGTGCTTTAGTTGTTGTATAGCACTTAGCAATACATTTTCAAAACCGGCCCATTCTTCTTTGGTCAATACATCGTTAGATGGGGAAATGACCTCGGGCATTTTTAACAAAGTGCTTAAAATATCGCCGGGGTTCAGGTTAAGTTCTTGTGACAGTTCAGCTATAGGTTGATAGTATGCTTTTGCCAATGCGGTATTGATAGTCACAGGTTTTGCAGTCCCGTTGTTTTTGCAATAAATGGTGCATTCAACACTGCCACGAATTAATTTTTCCTGCAACAGGTTTCTTACATCAAATTCGTATGGCTTAAGTAGTGCCGGTAAGGTAAGTCTTATGTCGAATTGTTTTCCATTGAGCGACTTTACTTCTACCAAAAAAACTTTATCGCCTACAGGCTGTTCAGCCCTGCCAAAACCCGTCATTGATTGCAGCATCTATAAATTATTTGTGTTAATACGTAAAGTAAAGGAAATAAATCAAGAAAGGGCGTGGCGGGTTAGGTTTATTTGGTGTTGGAAAATATTGCAGGTGAAATTCCTGTTTCACCAAAATGCAGAAAAAGATCAATAGCAGTACAAACCTCCAGAATTGCGACCCCACCAAAAAAACGAGGCAGTCAGCCAATAAAGCCCAATCAAAGGACCAATGCCCGTCCCACCAATAAACAAATAAACCAATTAACTTCTTTACACCGCCCCTGTAAACTGCTTCAAAAACCGGATGTCGTTTTGTGAATAAAGTCGCAGGTCGTTGACACGGTATTTGAGCTGGCAAATTCGCTCCACGCCCATGCCAAAGGCGAAGCCGGTATATTTGTCGGGGTCAATGTCAAAGTTTTTGAGCAGATTGGGGTGCACCATGCCGCAGCCCAATATCTCCACCCAACCGGTGTGCTTGCACAGGCTGCAACCCTTGCCACCACACACTGTGCAGCTAATGTCCATCTCGGCGCTTGGTTCTGTAAAAGGGAAGTAGCTGGGGCGAAAACGGATCTTTGCATCTGTACCGAACATCTCTTGCACAAAGAAATAAAGCGTTTGTTTCAGGTCGGCAAAACTCACATTTTCATCTACATACAAACCCTCTACCTGGTGAAAGAAACAGTGTGCCCTTGCACTAATTGTTTCATTGCGATATACCCTGCCCGGGCACACAATGCGTATGGGCGGCTTTTGGCTTTCCATAATGCGGGCCTGCACACTGCTGGTGTGGGTGCGCAACAGGTAGTCGGGGTTTTGGTTTAGGTAAAAGGTGTCCTGCATGTCACGTGCAGGGTGGTTTTCGGGCAGGTTCAGTGCGGTAAAGTTGTGCCAGTCATCTTCTATCTCGGGACCTTCGGCCACTGCAAAACCAAGGCGTTTAAAAATTGAAACCATTTGGTTACGTACCACTGTCAGCGGGTGGCGGGTGCCTACGGCAATATTGTCGCCGGGAAGCGACCAGTCTATTTGGGGTGAGTTGGCAGTGGTGAGTGGTGAGTTTGCGGTCTTTAATACCTCGTATTTTTCTTCGGCAAATATTTTAAAGGCGTTTAGGATTTGTCCAAATTCTTTTTTGTTTTCATTGGGTACGTTTCGCATTTCGCCCATTACATTTTTAACAATGCCCTTAGTTCCCAGGTATTTAATACGGTAGTTTTCCAGTTCGGCTTCTGTAGCGGCTTCGTAACTGTTTATTTCAGCTTTGTAAGTTTCTATTTGTTGCAGTATTGCTTCCATGGGGCGAAGATAGTTAATGTGGTAATGTGATGATTTGTGAAAGTGATAATGACCATTGTTTTGAACATGGGATAATTATGGAGCCGGCTTTTGTATCTTCATTCAACACTGTTGCGTCGCACACTTGTTCGGTATACCTTTGTGAAGCTTTTTCTATCGTTTGCTATTCACCCAACTCATAATTCTAAACTTTTACCTCAAAACTATTTCAACACCTCCTCCAACTTCCTTTCCAAATCTTCGCCTCTTAATCCGCTGGCAATAATTTTTCCCGAAGGATCTATGAGTACATTGAAGGGGATACCTTCAAATCCGAAGGCAGGAACAGCAGCACTTTCCCATTGTTTCAGATCGCTCATATGGTTCCAGGTCAGGTTATCTTTAGCAATAGCTTTTTGCCAGGCTTCTTTATCCTGGTCAAGCGACACACCGAGAATGGTGAAGTTTTTATTTTTATACTTATTGTAAGCAGCTACAACATTTGGGTTTTCCTGGCGGCAGGGGCCACACCAGCTTGCCCAAAAATCAACCAACAAAAATTTGCCTTTGAATTGGCTAATGCTCATGCTTTTTCCATCCGCTCCCTGCATTTGTAAGTCGGGAGACTGCTTGCCGGTAAGTGCATAAGATGGTGCCTCGGTTCTTGTTTCTGCAGCTGGTCTTTTTAAAGCCAGCATAGTTTTAACCCTTGTTAGTCCTGCATGTTGTGGAAATTTTGCTGCAGCAACATCTACCATTGCTTTAAGTTCTTCAGGTTTAATGGTTTGGCTGGCTATGCCCAGAACATAGAGTACCGCAGCAGGGCTGTTGTTATTTTTAATAAAGTCTTGCAATAAGCTGTTGAGCCCTTCTACTTGTTTATCATTGATAGATTTCATTGCCTCAACAACACTATCCTTGCCGGGTGTTTTTTCCAACTCATTGATCGCTTTAAAATTAGCAAGAATGGTTGAGTCTTTTGCGTGATAATCTTCAAATAATGTGTGCAAACTTGCCGAGGCTTCAGAGCCTTCTACCTTGTAATTTCGGTAGTCATTCACATCCAGATGTACGGTTATTTCGCTGTTGTCATTTACTAAGATTACATCGGGTCCATTTTCTAACACCAGGCGATAAATGCCTTCTTCATTGGCTCTTCCTTTTAGGTTGAATGCACCTTTTGCATCTAACAGCGCGGAGTCTAAAATTACGGGTTGCTCATTGGTATATGGAGCTTCAATCAATGTAACCTTTTTGCCGGGTGCATGTAGAATTTCACCCTTTACTACAAAAGTTCCGTTCTTTTTTTCTTTGCAGGCGGCAATTAATATTATTGCGAAGAACAGGTAAATTGTCTTTTTCATTAAGTCTCTTTTTCAAAATTTTTTTAAGCTAACAGTTCGTCATTGCGACGAGGTACGACAGGTACTCCCGTAATTCGGGAAAGCAATCTTCTCTTAATTAAGCTGCTGCTGATTTTCATAATGATTGCAGATTGCTTCATCCTCCTACGTCGTCCTCGCAATGACGAAGGATAATTATTATTTCAATTTTTCTTCCAAAATCTGTGTGGCAATTTTTGGGTCAGCTTTGCCTTTGCTTAGCTTTTTCATTTCACCTACGAATAAGCCAATCAATCCTTTTTTGCCTTTTTTGTATTCGGCTACTTTGTCGGGCATTTTTGCAATTATTTCATCTGCCCAAGCGGCAATGTCACTTGTGTCGCTTACCTGCAGCAGGTTCATTTCTGTTGCAAGTTCAAACGGCGCTTTACCGGGTTGTTGTAAAAGTGCAGGCAATATTTTAAGCGAAGCGACAGAAAAATTTACTTTCCCTTCTTCAACTATTGTTACCAGTTGAGCCAGTTTTTCTGCCGGCAAATCCAACTGTCCGAAACTGATATTTTTGTCATTTAGCAGTTGCCTGATGGGCCCCAGCATCCAGTTTGCAATGGCTTTATATTTATCACTGTGTTTTGCGACTTCGTCGAAATAATCGGCTGTTGCTTTTTCATCTATCAATTGCGAAGCATCGTACTCGTTTAATCCAAGCGATATATATTTTTCATAAAGACTTGAAGGCAGCGCCGGCAAAGCTACTTTGATGCCATTAATAAATTCATCAGACAATTGAAACGGCGCCAAGTCCGGTTCGGGAAAATAGCGGTAGTCGTTAGCATCTTCCTTGTCACGCATAGAAAATGTGGTGTCAGTATCCACATCAAAACTGCGTGTTTGCTGTATGATGGGTTGACCCTTTTCTACCAAATCTATCATGCGGCCTACTTCGTATTCAATGGCCTTTTTTACATTGCGAATGGAGTTAAGATTTTTTACTTCGACCTTGGTTCCCAGTTCTGTTTCACCATGCAGGCGGATGGATACATTTGCATCGCAGCGCAGACTTCCTTCCTCCATGTTGCCGTCGCACACATTTATCCAGCGAACCAGTTTTCTGATCTCGGTCACATATTGAAAAGCTTCTTCGGCGCTGTGCATATCGGGCTCTGTAACTATCTCTATAAGTGGCACTCCGGCACGGTTGTAATCAATGCAGGTGTAGTTTTCATCTGCATCGTGAATACTTTTTCCGGCATCTTCTTCCAAATGGATGCGATTAAGTTTTACTGCTTTTACACCATCTTTTGTTTTGATAGTTACATGACCTCCCTTGCAAATAGGCGTGGTATGTTGAGATACCTGATAGCCCTTTGGCAAATCAGGATAGAAGTAGTTTTTTCGGGCAAAATAATTGTACTGCTCTATATCACAGTTGCACGCCAAACCCATGCGGATGGCATATTCCACCGCTTTTTTGTTGGTTCGGGGCAGTGTACCGGGATGCCCTAAAGTTATGGGGCTGATATGGGTATTGGGCGGTGAACCAAAAGCTGCACTGTCGCCGCAAAACAATTTACTGGCTGTTTGCAATTGTGCATGCACCTCTAAGCCAATAACGACTTCGTATTTTTCCGAAATATTCATTTGCGGGTAAAGGTAAATGTGAATTTAGAATTATGAGTTATGAATTGTAGGAGGGTAATTGTAAGTTCTATAATTCCCTAATTCTAAAGTTGAGATTAGCCCTAACCCATTATAAAATTGTTAAAAATATCAACTCTCCTCCTTCTTCTATAAGTGACATCCTTTTGCTTCAATTATCTTAAGTTTTAGTTCATCGCTATAATCATCTTCATAAATCATGGATGCAATTATTTCTGATAAAAGATCTTTCTCAATTCTGTTATCGGCTACATCAACTACTATATTTTCCATTTCTTGTATAAACTTACTCACAGCAAAATCATAACCGTTTAGTTCCATAAAATAGGCCGATAAAGCAATAGAAGAGCGTTTATTGCCATCTGAAAATGCATGACCTTTATTAATTGCATAAAACAAATGCGTTAATTTATCTTCAAAACTGGGGTAATACAGATAGTATTGAATATGTTCTAAAATGCTTTCTAATTGACCCAAGTCACGAATTCCTCGAAAACCACCCGACTTGTTAATAATATCATCGTGAACAATAATAGCGTGGGCTGTATCAAAGTATAATATTTCTTCCATAGTATTATCTGTCTTTTAGTCGTTTAAAAACATCAATACTCTCTTCAATTCTATCTTGTAATGCTTTGCTTTTATCACCAAGAAAACGTTGATAATCTGATAGATCGATACTGCCAATGTAGTGCTTTAAGTTTTCGTGCAATACTTGCCTAAAACCATAATCACGGGTAGCCATTTTGGTTCTGGCATTATCTATATGGGGTTTTTGTTGTGGGTGTTCTGCAAATGTTTTTATCAATTTGTCCATCTCGTCTTTTTCTAACATTCTTCCTAAAACCCTAGCTTTAATTTCCATTTCATAAGCCAAGCCTATTTCAAAAGATGCAATGAGGGTTAAAACTTCGGAATACATTGTATCTCGTGGATTTTCCTGCTCTTCTAGCTTTAATATTTGCTTATATTCTTTAGCGTTTTCTTGGAAAATACATTTATAAATAGCATCTGTGTAATAGGCATATTTATAGTTACCCATATTAAGATGGTTGTGTAATGCAGTAGTAAATTCCTTGCGATACAATGGCTCTTTTATGATGCTATGAAAGAAATCTTCATCACGTTGATTTATATATTTAGTAGAACCTCCTAAGCGTTTGTTTAACGTATCAATAACTATATCTAGCATTTTGCTTCTTAATGCTTTTGCCATCTCGCTTTCTACTAATAACATACCTAAATTAAGAAAGGATCGAAAGTTTAATAGCCCCAACTGTGTAGTTCTTGATTGAATATTTATGATGCCACCAAACTGTTCTTTAAAACTTTTGAGTGTAATACCTTTAAACAATTCATAGCCATTATGTTTTAGTTCTTTTTCGTATTGAGATAAATAAGTGTCGATGGTTGAAGTATCTACTTTGTAAAAGTCGGCTACCTGTTCTTTTGTGAATCTAAATTCGCCTTCAAACAGCATACCTTTAACCCCTAAATATTCTTGTATATTAGAGACTGCATCGAGATTGTTTAGAATATTTTGCCTGTCAATGGCTGATGTAGTTAAATCTCTCATATTTCCAAAATTTGTGGATAAGTTGTTGATTGCTCACCTTGTATATCAGGCGAGCAAATTATAAAACATTGATTATCAATGCTAATTACCATCTGAAAAGTTTTAGACATTTTGTTACAAAAGAATTGTTTGTGAACAAACATTGAGAAAGCAAAGATAAATTACCTTTTTGTGATGTCGATTTATTGTTTTCGGTAATACAAAACGTTTTTTGCATTGCTTGGCCTATAAATCATTTAGTAAACATATCAATTTTAAAATAAAAAAACCGCTGCAAAATTTGCAACGGCTCTGGATATAGTGATTGTGAATATTACAAATCGGCAGTTTTTAGTTTCTTAGGGATTTTGACATCGGCAGTTTGGCTTTTGCCATCTCTTTTGTAAGTGAGTTTAAGGGTTTCGCCTTCATTAAGTTCTTTGGCAGCTTCCTTTAATTCGTCTACTCCGCTGATGTCTTTTCCATTTATTTGTGTGATGATGTCACCTTCTTTCAAGCCGGCTTTGCCGCAAGGCAGGTCGTTGTCCACATCGTTTACTTTTACTCCTTTGCCTTCTTCAAGATCCTGAATTTGCAGACCTAGTCGGGGTTTGCTGTTGAAATCGAAATTAAAACCTTCCAACCGAGGAGCTTCAAAATCTTGTGGCATGTTAAAATTAAAATCTTCGCCATTAATGTTCATCATCATTCTCTTTTTCGCATTGTTTTCGGTAAGTGTGGCGGTAGTTTTAGCCTCCTTTCCATTTCTTTTGTAGGTTATTTCAACTTTGTCATTGGGCTTGTATTTTCCTATGGCTTCGGTCAGATCTTTGGGGCCGGTAACTTTGTTGTCACCTACTTTGGTTATGATATCTTCCTGTTTTAAACCAGCTTTTTCGGCACCGCTTTCTTTGGTGACTTCTGTCACTTTTGCGCCGCTTTCGCCTTTTGCAGACAATATGCCCAACATTGCTTTGTTGACACCCATAGGAGCAAATGATTCAGCATCGTCACCCTCCATGCCGGGATGTGAAAACGAAAATGACTGAACATCGGAACCTGGTCCCATCCTTTTTTTACGGGTTATGATTTTGACATTGCCGATATTATCTGAATTCATCGGTTTTCCATTAATGGTCACATTGTCACCATCAACTACAATTGTCATTTTTTCATCTTTATCACCATCTTTTTTAATGATGATTTCTTCTCTTTTTTCTTTCAGCGGTTTGGGTGGAGCAGGTGGGGCGGGCGGGGCATCCTGCGCAAAAGTTGCCGATGCAAATAATGTTGCTACCAAAAATGCCGAGGTGTAATTAAGCCATTTCATAAAAATAAGTTTTTGTGTACGAATGTTTTAGTAGATCAAAAATAGGAAAGTTTTTCATTTACGAAAGCCTTCGGAAATGTTAATTGTTGGGAAATGATTTATTGATTTAATAGTTGGTAGGTTTTTGTATTAACTCCGTCAATAGTTTCAAAGGCAACGAAATGTAACCCACATTTTTCGAGGACTTTTTGCGAAGCAATATTTTCTTCAAGTGCAGCTGCAAAGATGCCTTCCAAATGTAAAACTTCAAATCCATATTCAATGGTTCTTTGCGCTGCTTCGGTTGCGTATCCCATGCCCCAATATTTTGGCAGAAAGCGATAGCCAAGATCGGGAAAATTTCTTTCGGGAACCCTTTTTAAACCACACCAACCAATGAACTCAAGATTGTCTTTCAGGTGTAAAGCCCACCTGCCATGTTTGTATTTCTGATATTGCGGAAGTATGATATTGGCAAGAATATCCTGCACATTTTCGGGAGTTGTAGGTGGTTCGTGTACATATTTTGTAACGCCTGGTGCATTGTTCAATTCATAAACTAATGGGGCATCTTGCAACGTAAATTCACGGAATATTAAACGGGTGGAGGTGAATAGTGGGGTCATTGCAGACGATCTTTGAGGTGGAGTACAATCGCATCTTCTATCATTATTAATGCTTCTGCTTTTGTGCTTCCTTCACTGTAGCATCCTTTCAGAGAAGGACAAATGACAAGCAAATTTCCCTTTTCCACTTCTTCAATAATTACTTCACGATTCAAAACCTTTTCCATTATGCAAACATCAATTTTCCTTTGGGTTCAGGAATGCTTCTTCCGAGTTCTGTTGCTGTTTCGAGCCATTCGTTAATAATTATTTCTGCATTTTGCAATGCTTCTGCATAGGACGAGCCATCAGCCATACATCCTTTTAACTCCGGAACTTCAGCAATGTAACATGAATCATTATTGCTCCAGTAGATTATGATTTCGTATTTACTCATTAATGTCTCCACTTTCCTTCAGTTTTATGATGTAACCTTCAGCACTCAAAGGACAATTGATCAAATCAGCAAAATCTAGTTTTGAAAGTTTACATTGTCTGGACATTTGAGCAATCAGATAATCATTCAACTCCTTTTCGCCATGGCTAACTTTTGTATGCAAAATCAATTTGCCTTCATAAAAATATTCAAGAAACTTGTGGTCTCCATCGTATTCTTCGAAGCCCTTCTTCTTCAAACTTTTAAGTGCCTTCTTCGCGTCTAACACCATCAGGAAGAAACTTTGAGGATAATGGCATTGAGGACATTTTTTATCCGGATAATTTTCTCTGAAAGCTGGTGATCAGCAAGCTGATTGTAACGATTGTAAATGTAATCGAACTCTTCGGCAAAGCTTTTTTCAGCCTCTTCCACCGTTTTGCCAGTGCCCACAATATCCAGTTGTTCAGATTCTATGAGGAAATAATCCGCCTCCTGTGAAAACTTGCACCTGATAGGTGAATAAAGTTCATATACCTTTCCTTTGTGTGCTATCTTATCAGTTGAATAGCTTAAACCGGCATGAACATCTTCAAAAATTGAAGTGATTTTTGTTTGTACACTTCCGTTTTCTCTTTTTATTTCAATGTTCCCGACTGCGTTTGAAACAAAGACTAGCTCATCAATATTTGTCAATACTTCGGACATGAAATTGTTTTTTATTTTGAGTAAATGTGCTCTCTTTTACAACTGTAATTTACAACAAATTTTTCACCACCTCAATCACTTTATCCAAATTACTGGCATCTTGTCCGCCTGCTGTGGCGAGGGTTTTGTTGCCGCCGCCACCACCTTTTATGATTGGGGTGATGTGCTCTTTTATAATCTTTGGTGCTTCTAACCCTTTTGAATTTACAATGTCTTCGCTCAAACTGATAGCTACAGATGCTTTACCACCTATATTGGCGGCAAGAACAACAGCCATTGAAGAGGGGGATGAAGAACACAAGTTGTGTGCAAGTTTTTTTAGGCCATCAGCACTACCAACTTCAACCACAGCGCCAATGAAAGAAATGCCGTTGATAACCTCAACTTTGGTTGACAATTCATTTTGCAATGCAGCCAAATGTTTGGTTTCCAGGCTTTCGAGTTTCTTCTTAAGTTCTTTGGTTTCGGCTACAGCGTTTTCTATTACTTTCATCAATTCCTTAGGATTGTTGAAAGCTGATTTTACTTCGTGCAATTGCTGCAATTGTGCATTAATATAGTCTTCAGCAGCTTTTCCACTTACTGCCTCTATCCTCCGAACACCGGCAGCCACAGCGGTTTCGTGCTTTATTTTGAAGAAACCAAGTTCGCCTGTGTTGCCTACGTGTGTACCGCCACAGAGTTCTATGGAGTAATCAGGGTCCATCATGACCACACGTACTTTGTCGCCATATTTTTCGCCAAACAAAGCCATAGCGCCAAGGGCTACCGCTTCGTCTTTGTTCATTTCTTTAATTATGACAGCTACATTTTCCCGGATTTTTTGATTTACGATTGCTTCTATTTTTGCGACTTCTTCGTCGGTTACTTTGGAGAAATGGGAAAAGTCGAAGCGAAGATGTTCTTCATTTACCAAACTTCCTTTTTGTGCAACGTGAGTACCCAATACCTGTCGCAAAGCTGCATGAAGCAAGTGTGTTGCAGAGTGGTTCGATGCAGTGTGTTGACGTTTGCTTTTATCCACTTTTGCCCAAACCTCACCATTTAAATCTGTGGGTAAATTTTCGGTGAATTGAATGATGAGGTTGTTTTCTTTTTTGGTGTCAATCACTTCTATTACTTCACCACCAAAATCTAAAGTTCCTAAATCGCCAACCTGTCCGCCACTCTCTGCATAGAAAGGAGTTTCTGCCAATACGATTTGAAAACCCTCTTTGCCTTTGGCTTTTACTTTTCGGTATTTTACAACAGTGCTTTTTGTTTCTAAACTATCATAACCAACAAAGGTGGTGTTATCGTTTTCTTTGAGGGTTATCCAATCTTCGGTATCAACCACTGCGGCTGCACGACTGCGGGTTTTTTGCTGAAGCATTTCGGTTTCAAAACCTGCTTCATCAACAGATAGACCGTTTTCAGAAGCAATGAGACGAGTTAGGTCTATTGGAAAACCATAGGTATCAAATAATTCAAAAGCTTCTTTGCCCGGAATAATCTTAGTGGAATCATTAGCAATATTTACAAGGTCATCAATTCTTTTTAACCCCCTATCTAATGTTCTCAAAAATGCATCTTCTTCTTCTTTAACCACCTTACTTACAAACTCAAGCTGCGCCATCAATTCAGGAAAAACGTGTTCAAACTGTTTTGCCAAAACCGGCACCAACTGATGCAGCAACGGTTGCTTGTAATCGAGGTAAGAATAATAATAACGAACGGCTCTGCGCAATATTCTCCTAATTACATAGCCTGCACCTGTGTTGCTGGGTAATTGACCATCAGCAATCGTGAAGCAAATAGCCCGGATATGGTCGGCCAAAACCCTGAATGCAATGGCTTGTTTAGTATCACTATAATCGTATTTTTTGTTTACTATTTGTTCAACTGCACTTATGGTACCTGTAAATACATCGGTATCATAATTTGATGCTTTACCCTGAATAACTCTAACCAACCTTTCAAGCCCCATTCCCGTATCTACATGCTTTGATGGCAACTCTTCTAAAGTGCCATCTTTTTTTCTGTTGTATTGTATAAATACATTGTTCCATATTTCAATAACTTGTGGATGATCTTTATTGACCATGTGCTGTCCAGGTATTTTACTACGTTCCTCTTCGCTACGCATGTCTACGTGTATTTCGCTGCATGGGCCACAGGGACCTGTATCGCCCATTTCCCAGAAATTGTCTTTTTTATTGCCAAAAACAATGTGATCATTATCCACCAGTTTTTGCCATTCAGCCAAAGCAATTTTACTGGAAGGCAACCCCTCTTTATCATCTCCCTCAAAAACAGAAACATATAATCTGTCTTTGTCAAGCTTATAAACTTCAGTTAGTAACTCCCAACTCCATGCAATTGCTTCTACTTTAAAATAATCCCCAAAGCTCCAATTGCCGAGCATTTCAAACATGGTGTGGTGATAGGTGTCTACTCCAACCTCTTCCAGGTCATTGTGTTTTCCACTAACACGAAGACATTTTTGCGTATCAGCCACCCGTGGGTTTTCGGGTTTTTTATTTCCTAAAAAATAATCTTTGAATTGGTTCATACCCGCATTGGTAAAAAGCAACGTAGGATCATTTTTAACCACTATTGGGGCAGAAGGAACTATCTGATGTCCTTTACTTTTGAAAAAATCAAGGAACTGTTGTCTTATTTCAGCACTCGTCATCATAAAAACCGGGATGTTTGAAAGTATATATAATTTTTTGAAACCGTGTTTAAGTATAACGGCGAAGGTAATAAATGATAGTTGTTGGGGGCAATCCAAAAAAAAAATAGATACTTAGTTTTATTACCATTATTAGATAGAAATTTCCTTAAATTTTATTTTACTTTTGTTTATCAAACGAAATTTGAAATGAATCCTCAATTTACATACAACAATAGCGGAAAACCAGTAGGTGTATTTTTATCAATTGAAGATTGGAAAGCATTGATTGATGAACACCCCGATGTTGCCGTGAATAGTGATTCTCAAAATGACGAAGCAATTCCAGAATGGCAAATGGAATTAGGCAGAAATGAAATAAAAAATATAAAAAGCTCGAAAAGTTTGATTGACTGGGAAACTGGAAAAACGGATTTGAAAATGTAATTATTTTTCATGTTATTCAGAATTGTTACTACTCCTAATGCATTAATTGATATTCAGGAAGCCATTAATTGGGAAAACCATAGACATCCTGGTTTGGGAAAGCGGTTTTTTGTCTATTTAGAACAACGTTTATCACTACTTGCCTTTACTCCCTTTACAGGCAGCATTCGTTATGATAATGTAAGATGCACAACCACCAAAGTTTTTAAATACATTATCCATTACATTGTGAATGAAAGTGAAAGCAAAATTATTATTCTAAGAGTTCTTCATGCTTCCAGAAAGCCAATGAAATAGATTGATAATTTCATTGCTGTTATAAACCTAAAATGATTTATATAATCACTTACAACACATTTTCTCTTCTTTTTAATCCCCGCAACTGTATTTTTACAAACCCAAATGAAAAAAGTAAAATATTTCTACAACACCCACACACTGCGTTATGAAAAACTAACAGTGCCACTGCGTGTCAAGTTGTTGCGGGTATTTGGTTTTATTGCGGCCTCATTGGTTACTGCCGGATTGATTGTTTGGTTTGGATTTAAATATATTGGTTCGCCCAACGAAAAATTGTTACGTCAGCGGCTGGACTATTACGAAGACAATTACAAACTATTGGATCATAGGCTGACACAAGTACAGCAGCAAATGACCGAATTGGAAAGCAGGGACAACAAAGTTTACCGGGCCATTTTTGAGGCTTCGCCGGTGCCTGACAGTGCACGGGCAAGACAAAAAGAAAAAGATAAAGAACTGGTATTGGTGCAGGGAATGAACGACAACGAACTGCTGAAAAGCATGAAAGCTCAATTGAATGCACTTACGTCCCGGGCGGCATTTCAGTTGAAAAGCTATGACGAAATAGAGCAAATGGTGAAGGACAAACAAAAATTGCTTTCATCTATTCCGGCGATTCAACCGGTGAGTAATAAGGACCTGAAAGAGTTAGCTTCGGGTTTTGGGAGCCGCATTGACCCGGTATATAAAATACCGAAATTTCATGCGGGGTTAGACTTTGCGGCACCACAAGGCACACCTATATATGCTACTGCTGATGGCCGTATAAAATCTGCAACACGTGACGATGGTGGTTACGGCAACCACGTAATTATAGACCATGGATATGGCTATGAAACCCTATACGGACACATGGTTCGCATAAAAGCCCGATCAGGCAGCAGTGTAAAACGTGGCGAAGTTATTGGTTGGGTGGGCAGCACGGGCAAAAGCACCGGCCCACACTGCCACTACGAAGTGCATAAAAATGGTACGCCTGTTGACCCTGTTTACTTTTTTTACAACGACCTGACCCCGGAGCAGTTTGACCGTTTGGTGAAACTGGCTGCGGCGAGCAATCAGAGTTTGGATTAATTGGATTTCACACAAAGAGACTAAGACAACAAAGGGTGCAACGTAGTTTTCCTGTTGTCCGTTGTGTAAAACAATCCCTTTCATTACTTTTACACCATGCGACAACTTGACCTTTTTGGTTCATTGTTTGAAACCCCTGCCCCTCCTGAAAAAAAGAAGGAGCAGGAAGTTGCTGTAGCACCACCTCCACCGGAAAAAATAGCTGAAGCCCCTGCAACCGATTTTACCATTCATCAACATTCGGTTTTGGAATCGGTAGGTGTACCGGCAGAAGAGGTAAAAAATGAAGAAATATCAGACCCGGTTATTGTTGTTGAAAGGGAAAAGCTATCGGCTGCAGACGAAAAAGAACCTTCCAACCCAATCTTTTTTACCGATGGTAAAATTGGGGTGAAAATGAAGGCAAAACCCGCTGCTAAGCCTAAAGAAACAGAAAAGCAAGAACCGGAAAAGGTGGAAACTAAGCCTGCACCTGCAGTTCATTTGCCGAAGGCTAAAAAAGAAGATGTAAAAAAGGTAATTCAAAAAAGAGGCAGAAAATCCTTTAAAGAAATAGATGCCGAAGTAGACCTGATAGAAGTGCCTGAAGATGATATTTTATTTCAAAAGCAATATTACCCAATCAGTCAGGTGGCTAAATGGTTTAATGTAAACACATCGCTGCTTAGGTTTTGGGAAAATGAATTTGAAATTTTAAAGCCCCGCAAAAACAGAAAAGGCGACCGGATGTTCAGACCGGAAGATGTTAAAAACATTCAGTTGATCTATGAATTGCTGCGCCAAAAAAAATATACAGTAGAAGGTGCAAAAGAATACCTAAAAACTAATAAGAATGAAGCGGACCTTCAGATTATACTTACTCAAACGCTAACTAAATTCCGAGGCTTTTTATTGGATTTAAAGGCTAATTTGGGGAATTAAAAATGTACTGTGGTTTATATAGGCGTCCTTAAAAAGTCACATTAATTTCTTTAGCCTCATTATTTCTAATCATGCCCAAAATTGTATTATCGCCAGGATTGAATTTTGAGAGTGCTTCGAAATAAGATTTATAATTTGAAATAGGATATTCACCCAGACTTGTAATAATATCGCCATCATGGAGACCAAGTTTTATTCCCAGTCTTTTGGGAATTAATGACTTTATTTTTAATCCTTGTCCCGTGTAAGTCTTGTCTATTACAATACCAAAACTGACAGTTTGTTTTTTTGGCGTTATTGTATTTTTTTCAATGGAAGAATTTGGTGTAGTGTGTAAGAGGGTATCTCTTTTTGTAACTTCTGCCTCGGGTAGTTTTTTATTATAAACAAGGTGTCCCGCACTCTCCGTTTTTTCTATTATCCTTAAGATATATTTTATGGCATCTACATCCGGTTCAAAATTTTGATTTGTCAACGAATACTCGTTTGTGCTAAAGATTAGGTAGGGATTAGCATCAACGCATTTTGGTATTATAGAATTTAACTGCGAACCAATGCTATCAAAATTTACCTGAAGCTTTCCCTGATCTATAGTTGGAAGTAATTCTTTCCATGTTGGGGTGGTTTCAAATCCAAACAAATACAGTGCTGTAGCATTTGTTGAAAATCTTAGATTTGATAATAGCAGAGTATAATTAATAGGTTGGGTTAACGAGTAATTCTCTTTTGCTCCATTTATTGAAAATAGAAAATTATTATTTTTAAATTTGGGGGCCTTTAGCAATTTGGCTAATTCTATCATTACAGCAGGTTCACAAAAATTATTGGTCAGCGTGTCATTAATATTTCTGTCAAGCGCATTAGGTAAAAATGATTTAACGAGAATAGTGTTTGCCGCTCCATTATCTATTATTCCAATAATATTTTTTGCTTCATATCTTTTTGGTTTAAGCAATACATTCATTTCTATTTCTACAATATCTGCCTGATCAGGAAAATACTTTTTTAAACCTTGATAGGTTATATAAACAACAGGAATTGGTGCAATTGGATTTGAATCTTTTGCATTAAAATGGAATGAAGTCTCCGCAGTTGAGTTAAATACAAATAATGCCGTTGCTCCTTTGCCGGCTGCTCTTGTTGCTTCCTTTTCAATATTATCCCAAATATTGTTGTCAGGTTTGTTTTTGGGGTTCGATAATGTGTTTATTTCAATAAACCACGGTTGATTTTTTTCTCTTAATGCCATTGCCGGCATACCATTAATGGCCTTATTTAGGGAAAAGGGAAAAGGGAAATAGTCCTCATTTAGTTGCAACTCTTTTCCGTTGACTTTTAGAAATGTGGATGAATCAATTTCCTTACCTTCATCAATAATTATATTTTGAACAAAGCCATCTGAATCACCCGGTAGTATACCAACTTCTTTAAATTGATTTTCTAAATAAGCTATTACAGAATCATTTGCCAATAATGGATCGCTTTGATAATTCTGCATTCTTTCAATATGCCCTTTGATATTATTAATCAACTGCTGATTTTCCTTCTGTTGAGCGGCAAGCAGTTTTTTTTGCTTCTTTGATTGACTGAAAACCAATATCGGAAAGAAGAATAAAAAGAGCAATGAAAATTTCATAATTATATTTTTCTTTCTCAATTCTGTTGGGATTCTTTAATGAAAGTTACTTAGTAAAAAACCAAAACAAAAATTTTTTTGACGCCTGTAATAAAAAAAAATAAACTGATTTTAAAAATTTTTCTGTGATATAAAACTAAACCTGTAAAAGCAAGATGAATGTAAAATTTATGCCACAAGCTGATATATGATAAAACTCATTACATATGCGAGAAAGGTCATGTATAGCAACTGAATGATCGGCCATTTCCAGGTTTTTGTTTCTCTTTTTACTACTGCAAGTGTACTCATACATTGCATAGCTAGAACATAAAAAACCATAAGACTAAGCCCTGTTGCCAAAGTATAAACTTTAGAACCATCGCTAAGCGTTGCATTTTGCATTTTTTGTCGCAACGAAGTATTGTCATTGTTCTCTTCTACACTATATAGTGTTGCCATTGTACCAACGAAAACTTCCCTGGCCGCAATAGAGGTTATAAGTGCAATTCCTATTTTCCAATCATAGCCGAGTGGTCTTATGGCGGGTTCTATAGCTTGTCCCAAAATGCCGGCATAACTATTTTGAAGTTTTTCTGACCGGTATTCTTTTTCTAAATTGTCCTTATCAGCATTGGGTTGTAGCCTTAACTGTTCGTATTTTGCATCGAGTTTTTCCATTTTTCCCGAAGGGCCATAACTACTCAAAAACCAAAGTAGCAAGCTGATAATCATGATTACTTTACCGGCATCTCTAACAAATATTTTGGCTTTTTCTACCATAGTAACACCAACGTTGGCCCACCTTGGCGCCCTGTATGTTGGCAGTTCAAGTATGAAAAAACTCTTTTCTTTTATTTTAATAATCCACTTAAAAACGTAACTGACGATTAATGCCATTACAACCCCAAGCAAATACAACCCCATCATAACCAACCCTTGCAAACTTAAAAATCCGAGATAATATTTAGACGGAATAACCAGGCTGATAAGTATTGTAAATACAGGCAGCCTTGCACTGCAACTCATAAGCGGTGTTACCAAAATTGTAAGCAATCTTTCTTTTTGGTTTTCAATATTTCTGGCACTCATAATGGCAGGCACGGCACAGGCAAACCCGCTAATCATGGGCATTACACTTTTACCATTTAACCCAACCTTACGCATCAATTTATCACTAAGAAAACTTATTCTGGCCATATAACCGGTATCTTCTAAAATGGTTACAAGCCCAAACAAAATCATTATTTGCGGAACAAAAACCAATATGCCACTTAGGCCGGCAACAAAACCATTGATCAACAAATCGCTCCACCATACATTGGGTAAATGTTCCGATAAATAACTACTTATAACAGAAAATATATTTTCTATAGCAGTCATGGGAAAAGATGCAACCCAGAAAATACTTTGAAAAAGTAAGAACAGTACAGATAATAAAATAAGATAACCCCATGTACGGTGAAGTAGTATGTTATCTAATTTTTCAGTGAAAAGTTTTCGTTCTAATGGGTCAACCTCAACCACCGCCTGTTGCATAATTAATCTTATGCGGCCATAGCGTTGCATAATTTCTTCTGCCTGCAACCGGGTTGGATTAAAGTCATTTTTCTTTTCAACAGCTTCGATAGCATGTTGCTGATCTTCTGTTAATGGAAAGTGCTCATGATTAATAAGATAATGAACGGCAGCATAATCACTTAATGCAGGAAAAATTGTCTGAACATCAGCAACCGCATTTTCTGTCAAAGATTTAATTCCTATAAAATCCCTCAACGGCGATTTGTATTGTTGCCTTGCTGTTTGTATCAGTACTTTTTTCAGTTGGGGAATTCCCTTGTTTTTTCGTGGATTTATAGCCACAACAGGTACACCCAATTCCCTTTCCAGTTCATCCAAATCTATTTTGGTCCCTTTTCTTGCTGCAAGATCAGACATGGTGAGGGCAACAACTACCGGAATTTTGAGATCAATTATTTGGGAGCAAAAAAGCAGGTTGCGTTTCAGGTTGCTTGCATCTGCCACAAGCACTACCATATCTGCACTTATGGTACTATCTACACCCATCAGCACCTTGTACGAAACCCATTCGTCAGCCCGGCGGGGGTATAAACTATAAGTACCAGGCAAATCTATTATTTGGGTTTTAAACCCCGGTTCAAGTTCAGAAATGCCGGTTTTTTTATCAACAGTTACACCGGGAAAATTTCCAACTTTCTGGTTAAGACCGGTAAGGGAATTAAACAATGAAGATTTACCACTGTTGGGATTTCCAACCAAGGCTATATGAAATAAAGATTTCGACATTTATAGTTTGCAAAAATAGCTCACACCAAACGTAATCCGTTACGAAATGGGGAGAAATAACAAGCTATTCCCTTTAAGGGTTCAATTTTTGAAGTATTAACTTTGTAAATAACCCAATTGAGGATGTTTTATAAAAGTTAAATAAATAAAATAAGTCCTGTTGGCATAGTTGTGGACTTTTATTTGAGTTCATTTTATTTATGTACAAAATAACTTTGTAGGCATTAAACAAATATTTTGCACAATTAAGTTTTGACTATTTTCTCAAAAAAATAAAAACAGATGAAAAAATCACTTTTTGTATTACCGTTGTGTTTGTTCCTAGCATTCTGTAGCCACAAAATGGCGCCACCACCCGCTACAGGAGTTTCAAATGTAACTGTTGGCACAGGCGATGCCAAAATGGATGCAGCCAAGGCAGGTGCAGCTTATGGTTCTGCAGATAAAGATTGGAACTACAAGGCTAACAATGATACCTCGCTTAATGGTACCTGGGTTTTGCAAGGCATGCTTGCTGCAAATGGTACCTGGAGCAGCACAGAAAAAATAGAGCCTGCTGCATCTACAACTCCTGCTACCGATACAGCTATGGCTGTTGGTACCGAAGGAGATGTAACAGGAGAGAAAAAGACATCGACTGTGAAAATGAAGAGAAAAGGCCCGGCGGTGTATGATGCTGCAAAAACCAGGTTGAAAATGGACTACAAAGCTGGTTCGGCAATAGATACATCTGCTATAGAGCCTTATGCATACTGGAAACAAACTCCTGCAATCACTTTTTCTAAAAATGCCTTTTATGGAAACACAGGTTGCAATAGTATGAGTGGTAGTGTAAACTATACCAACAGAGAATTGCATTTTGGCGGCAATGTTTCTACCAGTAAAATGGCTTGTATGGAGTATGACGAATCTAACTTCCTTTCCTTGTTGAGAAAAGCAGATAATTTCTCTGTTACTGGGAATGTCTTAGAAGTAAGACAAGGAACCAATGTGTTGATGAGATTGAAGAAATAATAATTCCTTATAGGATAAAAGTAATAAGGCCGGCAATGTTGAATTGCTGGCCTTATTACATATGTTTACTCCACTAATTTATCATAGTGAAAATCTATTTGACACAGGAGAGCAAATTATTCTTAACAAACGCTATGCTCTTACGAATACTCTCATCAGATGGCATTGCAAAATTTTCCTGCTCTACATAAAAATACTCCAGGCCAGAAAGTTTTGCTTTCGCAAAAATGGGTTTAAAATCTATAGAACCCGAACCAACCTCTGTCTGAAGTTTTGGGTTGGATTTGTCTTTGTCTTTTACATGCCACATTTTAAATCGGCCTGGGTTTTGGGTAAATAGTTCTATAGGATCCCGACCCGCAGCTACTACCCAATATATGTCCATTTCAAAATTGACTAAAGAAGCATCACATTCTTTTAATAAAATATCATAGCCGCATACACCGCCCTCATATTTTGTAAACTCAAAATCGTGGTTGTGATAAGCAAGTTTAATATTATTTTCTTTACATAATAAGGCGGCTTTGTTTACACGTTCTGCAATTCTTCTATAATCATCCAATGATTTTCTTTGTTCTTCAGGAAACCATGGAATGACAATGTATTTATGCCCTAATTCTTTTGCAGCATCAATAGTTTGCTGTCCTGTACTATCAAACAAATCTAACTGATAGTGACCGCTGGGGGAAATCAAATGGCTTGATTGTAACCACTGACTTACAACTTTGCTACTGTTTTTAAAATAAGCATCTTTTGTATTGTACCCATACATTTCTACACTATTGTATCCTGCAGCCCCTATTTTATTCAACGTAAATTCCAATCCTTTAGCGGATACATCTTCACGCAAAGAATATAATTGGATTCCAATCTTCTTCTTTTTAAAACTTCCGGCCATTGCTTCTGCGCTCAACAGCGTACCCGCTGCTGCAATTCCTGTATTGATTAAGAAACGTCTCCTGTTAATCATAATTTAAGTTTAAATATTTTCATTAAGATTCCAACCAAGCTTTGTCACCTTTTTTATAAGGAAATGCGCCATCATATTTTCCCGGAATTGGTATGTGTCTTAGGGTTTCTGTACCACCTGTTTTGGAGGTAAAAAAGCCCAATAAGGTTAATTGCTTCATCATGGTATAATAGTGTAATGTTGCATCTTTGTCACCTGTTCCGGGGTTTTGCTTCAATACATTTTCGTTAAATGGTTTTGCTTCTTTTTCAAGGCTTATCAAAAATTCCTTGCGCTGTTGTGCATCACACTCCATAAAAGATTTCTTGTGCATTTTTTCACAAGCTTCATCTAATTGTTCAATGCCATTAGTAAAAGCGGTTTGTTGTTCAGGGGTATAACAATCGGCAACAAATATTTTCATAAAATCACCCACCTTAGCTGCTTTGGCACCGGGAGTTGATGTGGCAGGAATTATGGTTTCCGCTACTTCATCTAACAGTGCAATATTAGCTGGAGAAAATCCTGCATCAGATTTGTTGCCCGATTTACAGCTGGTTAAAAACAAATCTCCACCTATGACAATACCGCCTGTAAGCAGTGCTATTCTTTTTAAGAGTTCTCTTCTTTCCATGGTAATAATTTTGAGTTATGAATGATGAGTTATGAGTATGGTAGAACCAATAACACTTCATTCTTCATGTTTATATTCTTATAGGTTTCCTTTTTTCAATTCACTAACAGCAAAATTAACTGCCCTTGCAGTTAATGCCATATAAGTAAGTGACGGGTTTACACATGATGCGCTTGTCATACAGGCACCGTCTGTTACAAAAACATTTTTTGCATCCCACACCTGATTATTTCCATTGAGCACACTTGTCTTTGGGTCCCTTCCCATACGAGCAGTTCCCATTTCGTGAATACCCATGCCCATAGTGTACCCATAATCGAAAGGTTTTACTTCTTTCAGCCCCACATTGGTAAGCATTTCTACAGCGTCGTACACCATGTCTTTGCGCATTTTCAATTCGTTTGATTTCATTTCTACATCAAACGAAAGCACGGGCAATCCCCACTTATCTTTCTTGTTTTTATCCAGCGATATTTTGTTGCTGTGATCTGGCAGCACTTCTCCAAAGCCCATAATGTTCATTTTCCAATGACCAGGTTCTGATAAGGATTCTTTCAACTCGGCACCTAAGGTGAATTCTGCTATGTCCATTCCCCTGCCACGGTTTGCACCGCCCTGATAACCAAAGCCCCGCAGATAGTCCCTCTTATCATCATAGATATTTCTGAAACGGGGAATGTATATGCCTGTAGGGCGTCGTCCGTACAAGTATTTATCTTCAAACCCTTCTACTATACCTTCTGCACCATTTTTAAGATGGTGATCCATTACGTTGTGCCCAAGTTCTCCGCTGCTGCTGCCCAAACCATCGGGCCATATTTCGGTCGCAGAATTCATAAGTATCCAACTGCTGTTAAAAGAAGAAGCACATACAAACACTATTTTGGATTTGTAGGTATATGTTTTATTTGTTTCAGCATCTATTACTTCTACACCGGTTGCTTTTTGTGTGTTTTTATCGTAGATAAGTTTAGTAACTATTTTATTGGCTTCAAGTGTAAGATTGCCTGTAGCCCTTGCAGCAGGTAGCGTAGCAGATTGTGTGCTAAAGTATGCACCAAACGGACACCCACGCCAACACCTGTTGCGGTATTGACAATTGGTCCGGTCGTGATGGGGTTGTGTTATGTTGGCACTTCTACCTATGAACATGTGCCTGTTTCCCTTGTAGTGTGCTTTTAATTTTGCAGCCACATCTTTTTCCGCAACATTCATTTCCATACCCGGCATAAACTCACCATCGGGCAATACCTCCAAGCCTTCTTTTGTACCTTGTATGCCGGCAAATTTTTCTACATAGCTATACCATGGCGCAAGTTCATCGTATCGTATTGGCCAATCTACTGCAATACCTTCTTTGGCATTGGCTTCAAAGTCCCATTTGTTCCAGCGATAGCTTTGTCTGCCCCACAATAATGACCTGCCGCCTACATGATAACCGCGGTACCAGTCAAATCTTTTTTGTTCAGTATAGGGACAATCTTTTTCATTAGCCCAACTACCAAAAGTTGACTCATTCAGCGGATAATCTCTTTTAAGCACAGGATAATCCTGTTTCATTTGTTGGGTAGGTCTGTCTCTGTGAGGAAACTCCCAGATTTCTTTTGTGGCATTTACATAATCTTTTACATGCTCAATGTTTCTGCCACGTTCGAGCATAAGGACTTTCAGCCCTTTTTCTGTTAACTCTTTTGCAGCCCACCCTCCGCTTATTCCCGAACCAATTACTATGGCATCGTAGGTATTGTTTTCTGGCATTTTTTTAAATTAAAAGTTAGATTATTTTAAGATTATACATCGCAAATTTTAATGGCTCTCTTCAGTGATGCTACTTTATCATCTTTTTCTGTTGCTGTAGGAATAAATTCCTGTGCTACATATCCTGTATATCCGGTATTTACAATTGCTTTTATTATTGCCGGATAATATAGTTCCTGACTATCTTCTATTTCGTGCCTGCCTGGTACACCGGCTGTATGATAATGCCCGAAAAATTCGTGATTCTTTTGAATAGTTGCAATAATATCACCTTCACCTATCTGCATGTGATAAATGTCATACAGAATTTTAAAGTTGGGTGATCCGATACGTTTACATAATTCAATAGTCCAATTGGTATTGTCAGCCATATAATCCGGATGATTGACCTTACTGTTGAACACTTCCATCTGAATGGTTACATTTTTCTTTTCTGCCAATGCCATTATTTGTTTGAGTCCTTCGGTACAATTTTTTAGACCGGTTTCATCATCCATTCCTCTCTTATTTCCGCTAAAGCAAATCAGGTTTTTATATCCGGCATCACTTACCAAAGCGATGTGTTCTGTGTAATTTTTTATTAAAGTAGAATGATATTGTTTATCATTCCACCCTTCGGTAAGGCTTATTTGTGCACCATTACACATGGAAGAATAGATGCCATACGCTTTAAGTATGTTCCATTCTTTAGGCCCAACAAGGTCTATTGCAGAGAAGCCGATTTTCTTAACGGTTTTACATAATTCCTCTAAAGAAAGAAAGTCATAAGTCCAGCGACAAACAGAGTGATTAACGTTTCCCCTTAAAGCTGTAATGTCATCTTTTTTTTCATCATTAAAAGCGGACAAAGCAGGATACGCCCCCAATACTATGGAGCCTAATGAAATATTTTTAATCATGTTCCGGCGGTTTGTCATCTTAATCTGCTTGAGATTGATTGTATTATTGGATTACGGGTTGTTTCTTTTCGTCTTTAAAAGCAATAGCAAATATGAGGAATACCGCCAAAGCTATTCCCGAAGGTATTAACCAAATCATTTTATAGTCAAAAACATTATCGGCTGTTTTATAATGGTCTGTTATGTAGCCCGCTACCCAAAAACCAATCAACATACCTACACCATAAGTAGCAAGTGTAATAAGCCCTTGTGCGGCACTTTTATATTTGTCTCCTGCTTTGGAGTTGGTATAAATCTGACCTGAAACAAAAAAGAAATCGTAACAAACTCCGTGAAGTGCAATACCAATCAGCAGCATAAAACTTAAAGAACCTGCATTTCCGTAGGCAAATAAAACATACCGAAGTGCCCATGCAAACATACCTACCAATATGGTTTTCTTAAACCCGTATTTAGTAAAAAACACAGGAAGTAGTAATAAAAAAAGTACTTCCGAAATTTGACCGATAGTCATTTTTCCGGTCGGGTTTTCCATTCCAATATTTGATAAAAATACATTTGCATTTTGATAATAAAAAGCCAGAGGAATGCATATTAAAATAGAGGACACAAAAAAGATAGCAAAGTTTTTATCTTTCAAAAGTTTCAATGCATTAAGGCCAAGCATTTCACTTACACTTACTTTTTCACCTGTACTCTTTTTGGGAGGGGTTTTCGGCAAAATAAAACTGAACAATCCCATGACAAGCGAAGCAAGGGAAGCCATAAGAAATGTATTTTTTAGCAAGCCGGCAGTTGTGTTTTCCTGTGAATCCCAATGGAAAATATAACTGATGGCCAGGCCGGCAACAATCCATCCCAATGTACCAAATACTCTAATGGAAGAAAACTCTTTTTCCGGGTCATTCATTTGGTTAAAGGCAACAGAGTTTACCAAAGCAAGTGTGGGCATATATACAATCATATAAGTTAACACATAGGGGTAAAATGATGACATGTCCACCGCCTTATACATTTGATACATCATTATAGCGCCAGCCAAATGCAATACTCCCAATATTTTTTCTGCGTTAAAGTATCTGTCAGCAATTAATCCAATTATAAATGGTGCAATAATAGCTCCCCATGATTGTGTAGAGAAAACGCTACCCGTTTCACCCCCTGTAGCATGTAGATTGTTACTTAAAAATGTACCAAGGGTTACAAACCAACCGCCCCAAATAAAAAAATTAAGAAACATCATTACAGATAACTGAAAACGAATGGCAAACTTCATATTGAGTTGGTTTAGCTTTTGTATTAATGAATTCTTTGTTTTAGTTCATTAACAATCTTTGGCAAAAGTGCAAGGGTAAATTTAAGTGTTTATTCTATTGAATAGTTTAGCAGTTCTTTTTATTTTTTTAAACCTCAAAAGCTATTCATTACTACCTCTGTGTCAGAATAGTTATAAAATGATTTTATCACAATAGAAAAATATTTTTCTCAATACTCAATTTTATAGTTTTAAATTTATACCTCTTCATTCTATTAAACCGCTATATGGGAGAATTTCAAATTAAGGTACAACCCAAAAATTATGATGTAGTCATAGTAGGTTCCGGTGCAGGGGGAGGCATGGCTGCCTATGTATTATCTAAGGCTGGTCTCAAGGTTTGTTTGCTGGAGGCAGGTGCCATGTACGATCCACAAAAAAATATTACCCAGTTAAAATGGAGTTATGAAAGTCCGCGACGTGGGGCAAGCACAAAGTTCAGACCCTTTGGCGATTTTGATGCCTGCTACTATGGCTGGGAGATAGAAGGCGAACCCTACACCAAAGCAGAAGGTACCCAATGGGATTGGTGGCGGGCACGAATGCTTGGAGGCAGAACCAATCACTGGGGCAGAATATCATTGCGTTTTGGACCCAAAGATTTTAAACGAAAAAGTATAGATGGGTTGGGCGACGACTGGCCGATTGGCTATGAAGACATTAAACCCTACTATGATAAAATAGATGAACTGATTGGCATATTCGGCACAAATGAAGGATTACCAAATGATCCTGATGGTATCTTTTTACCACCACCCAAACCGCGGCTTCATGAACTGATGATAAAAAATGCAGCAGTTACTGCAGGTGTGCCTGTTATTCCATCACGGCTTTCTATTCTTACCAAAGAAATAAAAAGTACCACACAACGGGGGGCTTGCTTTTTTTGCGGACAATGCAACCGCAATTGCAGTATGGCTAAGGCAGATTTTTCATCTACTAATGTATTAATATATCCTGCCTTGCAAACAGGCAATGTAGATGTGGTAGCCAATGCTATGGCAAGAGAAGTCTTAACCAATAGGGAAGGTAAGGCCACAGGAGTATCCTACATTAATAAGGATGATATGCAGGAATACCAGGTAAATGGCAAAGTTGTAATAGTTGCTGCAAGTGCGTGTGAAAGTTCTAGATTGTTATTGAATTCAAAATCAAAACAACATCCTAACGGATTGGCCAACAATAGCAATGTAGTAGGTAAATACCTGCACGATAGTACGGGTGCCGCAATGGGTGGCGTGTTGCCAGAATTATTTGACAGAAAGCGATACAATGAAGATGGAGTTGGCGGTATGCACATTTACTCACCATGGTGGGGCGATAATAAGAAATTAGATTTTGCAAGAGGTTACCATGTTGAATATTGGGGAGGTATGAGTATGCCTGCTTATGGTTTTGGCTGGGGAATAGAAAATCAAAATGGAAAATATCTGGTTAAAGGAAAACAAAAAGAAGCCGGTGGTTATGGCGCTTCATTAAAAGAAGACTACCGTTATTTCTATGGTGCAGGTGTAGGTATGGCGGGCAGGGGCGAAGCAATACCCTTAGAATCTAACTTTTGCGAGATAGATCCTAATGTGGTGGATAAATATGGCATTCCTGTTTTAAGATTTAATGTAAAGTGGAGTGAGCAGGAAATAAAACAGGCCAAGCACATGAAAGAAACTTTTAAGGAAATCATGCACAACATGGGTGCAATCATAACGTGGGGTGCAGATGATGATGAAAAAAATGATTACGGATTAGAAGCCCCGGGCAAAATTATTCATGAAGCAGGAACGGTAAGAATGGGCAATGATCCAAAACGCTCTGCACTTAATAAATACAATCAGGCGCATGACTGCAAAAATTTGTTCGTAGTAGATGGCGGCGCTTTTGTTTCGCAGGCTGATAAAAATATAACATGGACCATACTTGCATTAAGTATGAGGGCAAGTGAGTACATCATTGATCAATTGAAAAAACAAAACCTATAAATCTGGTTTATCATGGACAGAAGAAAATCGTTGAAACTCCTTGCCGGTGGTGCTGCTACCGGTGCTTTTCTTGCAGGTTGCAAAACGGATGAAAAAAAGCCTTTACAAACTTCCGCAGAAACCGGATTTACACTTGATCGTTCTAAAGAGGAATTAGAACGAGAGAATAAACTTCTTGCCGAAACATTTTTTTCAGAACATGAAATGGAAACCATAACCATTCTTGCTGATATTATTATACCAAGAGATGCTGTAAGTGGTAGTGCAAGCGATGCAAAAGTTCCAGACTTTATTGAGTTCATTGTAAAAGACATGCCCAATCATCAAACACCCATGCGTGGTGGTTTGCGTTGGCTGGATATGCAATGCCTGAAAAGAAATAATAAAACATTTAATGGTTGTACTGAAAAACAAAGGCTGGAAATAGTAGATGAAATAGCGTGGCCCGATAAAGCAAAACCCGAAATGAAGCAAGGTGTAGCATTCTTCAGTCTTATGCGCAACCTCACCGCCAGTGGATTTTATTCGTCTGCTATAGGCATAAAAGACATTGGTTATGCAGGTAATGTTCCTAATCAGTGGAATGGTGTACCCAACGATGTTTTACAACAATACAAATTAGCTTATACCGAAAAGGAATTGAAAGAATGTGTGCATTTTGACAATAAAGCCTAACTATAATTTACCATTATGCCAGCCAAATTTTCAAGAAGAAGTTTCTTAAAATCTACCTCCTTTGCTGCAGCATTTTATATTATTCCCCGTCGTGTATTGGGTAGGGGATTTGTGCCACCAAGCGACAAACTGAATATTGGAGGCATTGGTGCGGGTGGAAAAGGTTACAGCGATTTGGTAGAATTTTCTAAAAGTCCCAATGTAAATATTGTTGCCTTGTGCGATGTGGATGACAGGCAGGCTGCTAAGGCAAGGGCACTTTTCCCTAAAGCAAATTTTTACAAAGACTTCAGGCAAATGCTCGAAAAAGAAAAAAATAATATTGATGCTGTTTCTGTTTCTACACCTGATAATACACATACAGTTGCAGCATTAATGGCTATGCAAATGGGTAAACATGTGTATGTTCAAAAACCATTAACCCACGATATATACGAAGCAAGAATACTAACCGAAGCTGCAGAAAAGTATAACATAGTAACACAAATGGGCAATCAGGGTGCAAGTGATGAAGGTGTAAGGCAAATGCAGGAGTGGTACAATGCCGGCACTATTGGAGATGCACATACTATATATGTTTGGACCAACAGACCGGTTTGGCCGCAGGGTTTTGGCAAGCCGAAAAAATTAGCCTCTGTTCCAAAAGAACTGGATTGGGATTTATGGTTAGGCCCAGCCCAATGGGAAGAATACAGAGATGGCTTTACCCCATTTAACTGGCGTGGTTACTGGAGTTTTGGTACAGGTGCATTGGGCGATATGGGATGCCATTTAATTGATCCGGCCTTTAAAACTGTAGGGTTGGGTTACCCAACCGAGGTAGAATGTAGTGTAGCCGCTATTTATGAAGAAATGTGGAATGCATCTTATTATCCAGAAAGTTGCCCGGCAGCATCTACAGTTACTTTAAAATTTCCCGGAAAAAAGAAAAACCACCATGTACTGTTACATTGGATGGATGGAGGTATAAGACCCGACAGACCGGAAGAACTTTTGCCCAATGAAATTATGGGAGATGAAGACGGAAGCGGTGGTGTAATTATAGAAGGCAGTAAAGGAAAAATGATGTGTGGAACTTATGGAAGCAATCCAACATTATTGCCTTCTTCACGTATGGTAAATGTGAAAGTTGCACAAACAATTAAGAGAGTACCCGAAGGACATTATGTACAGTGGGTTAATGCCTGCATAGCCGGTAAGGGCAATCAGGAATTAAGTTCATCTTTTGATTATGCAGGTCCATTAACAGAAGCCATCTTAATGGGCAACCTTGCTTTAAGAAGCTGGAATATTAAAGGCGCTGATGGAAATAGTTTTCCTGGAAGAAAAAAATTATTATGGGATGCTAAGAATATGAAAGTTACCAACTTTGATGAAGCAAATCAATTTGTAAAAAGAGCTTACAGGCAAGGTTGGTCGCTGAATATTTAATATTACAAAATCAACAAACAATATGCAAAGAAAATTAAGAATGGGAATGATTGGTGGCGGCAAAGACGCTTTTATTGGTGCTATCCACCGATTGGCTTTTAATATGGATGGTATGATAGAAATGGTGTGTGGTGCTTTAAGCATTAATCCCACAGTTGCAAAAGAATCGGGGGAATCTTTGTTTTTGGCACCGGAAAGAATTTATAATAATTATGAAGAAATGCTGGAGAAAGAAAGTCTGATGCCGGCAGATAAAAGAATAGATTTTGTAACTATAGTAACCCCAAACTTTGCACACTTTGCACCTGCTAAAATGGCTTTGCAAAAAGGGTTTAATGTTGTGATAGAAAAGCCTATAACATTTAATCTTGCCGAGGCGAAAGAATTGCAGCAATTGGTAAATGAAACCGGATTAATGCTTTGTCTTACACATACTTATTCAGGTTACCCAATGATTAAGCAGGCAAAGGCTATGATTGCAGATGGCGTTTTAGGTAAGGTAAGAAAAGTATTGGTTGAATATCCGCAAGGATGGTTAAGTAAGCTAAGCGAGAGAGAAGGTAATGTGCAGGCTGCATGGCGCACAGACCCCACCAAAAGTGGAAAAGCCGGAAGTATGGGTGATATTGGTACACATGCGGCACATCTTGCAGAATACGTTTCTGGTAGTAAGATTACTCAACTTTGCGCAGACTTAAATATAATGGTATCGGGAAGATTATTAGATGATGATGGAAATGTACTGTTGAAGTTTGACAATGGTGCTGCAGGTGTGCTTATGGCTTCACAAGTAGCTGCAGGTGAAGAAAATGCATTGAAGCTTAGGATTTATGGAGAAAAAGGTGGATTGGAATGGTCTCAAATGGAACCCAATACTTTAATTGTAAAATGGCTGGATGCACCTGCACAAATACTAAGAGCAGGAAGCAATTATGGTGACAGACTAAGCAGTTATGCTGTTCATAATTGCCGCACTCCCGGTGGTCATCCTGAAGGATATCTTGAGGCATTCGCAAACATTTATCGCAACTTTGCTTTGTCATTAAGCGCAAAGATTGAAGGAACAACAGCACCAAAGGAAGCTGCTGATTTTCCCGGTGTTGAGGATGGCATAAGGGGAATGGCCTTTATAGATACCGTAGTAGCATCGGGTCAAAGTGATGTTAAATGGACACCATTTCAGGTTTAATTTTCATGAAGTAAAATCAGTTAAAAAGTTTCGCGTTAGCAATAAATAATTATGCAAACAATAAAAGGTCCGGGTATTTTTTTAGCACAATTTGCGGGTGATGAAGCCCCTTATAATTCCTTTGCCTCAATTTGTAAATGGGCTGCATCAAAGGGATTTGTTGGAGTTCAAATACCATCATGGGATACTCGGTTTATTAATCTGCAACAAGCGGCCGAAAGCAAAACCTATGCTGATGAACTTACGGGTATTGCAAAAGAAGCAGGAGTAGCTATTACAGAATTATCATCGCATCTTCAGGGTCAGTTGGTTGCAGTTCATCCTGCATACGATACCCTCTTTGATGGCTTTGCACCTGAAGCATTGCGTGGCAATCCAAAAGCTAAAACCGAATGGGCCATACAACAATTAAAATATGCAGCAGCAGCTTCGCAAAATCTCGGGCTTACAGCACATCCGACTTTTAGCGGTGCATTGCTATGGCATCTTGCATATCCATGGCCACAACGTCCTTCGGGTTTGGTCGAAGCTGGTTTTACAGAACTTGCGAAGAGGTGGCTGCCAATCTTAAACCATTTTGATGAACACGGTGTTGACATTTGTTATGAAGTACACGCAGGCGAAGATTTGCACGACGGCGCATCTTATGAAATGTTTTTAGAAAAGGTGAATAACCACCCCCGTGCTTGTTTGTTATATGATCCTTCGCATTTTGTTTTGCAACACCTTGACTATCTTGCTTACATTGACATTTATCATGAACGCATAAAAGCATTTCATGTAAAAGATGCAGAACTGAATCCCACAGGAAGACAAGGCGTATATGGTGGTTACCAAAGTTGGGTAGACCGTGCAGGACGTTTTCGTTCTTTGGGAGATGGACAAGTAGACTTCAAAACTATCTTTAGTAAATTAGCCCAATATAACTATAAAGGATGGGCGGTTTTGGAATGGGAATGTGCCATTAAAAACGCAGAAGACGGTGCAACAGAGGGTGCGCCATTTATAAAAAATCATATCATTAAAGTAACAGAAAAAGCATTTGATGATTTTGTACAAACACAAAGTGATGATGCTTTTAACAAGAAAATTTTAGGCTTATAAAAATTTAAAATAACCGTATGAAAAAAATATTAATCGCTTTATTAGTTGCAGGTTCTTTATGTGCTTGCGGAGGTAATGCTAATGAAAAAGAAACAGCAGCATCAGAAGCCAAACCTGCAGAAAATGATTTAAGCAAAAACCCGGATTATACTACAGGTCTTGAGTTAATGGGAAAGGCTGATTGTCAAACTTGTCATAAGGTTAATGAGGCGGCAATTGGACCGTCTTTTAGTAGCATAGCTGCAAAATATCCCAATACCCCTGCAACGATTGACACTCTTGCACATAAAATAATTAAGGGAGGTTCGGGCAATTGGGGGGCAGTTCCAATGGCAGCACACCCTACTGTATCTGTTTCAGATGCTACCGCTATGGTTAAGTATATTTTGTTGTTGAAGAATCTTTAAAATATGCTTACAAAAATTATGAAGCTATTTTATAGTAAAATTTTGTTCTTTTTAGTGTTGATTTTTTCATCGCTTTTTTCTAATGGACAAAACAATAGTAAAGCAAAAGGGTATTATCAAATAATTGTTTACAACTTTGCTACAGCAGAACAGCAAAGAGTTATAGATGAGTATATCAAAACGGCTTATATTCCTGCGCTTCACAGGAATAAAATAAGCAATGTTGGTGTTTTTACACCAATATTAAATGACACCGCTATTAGTAAAAAACTGTTTGTTATCATTCCTCTCAAATCATTTGAGCAGGCTGCATTGCTGACCGATAAAATTAATAAAGATGAACAGTATCTTATCAACAGCAAAGATTACAAAGAAGCAGTTTACAGCAATCCCCCCTTTCAACGAATTGAAAACATTTTGCTTGAAAAATTTGTCTTAGCCCCATTCTTTAATTTACCAAAACTTACGGGCAGCAAGGCAAATAGGATATATGAACTGCGCAGTTATGAAAGTGCTACAGAAAAATTATTTGCCAACAAAGTTGAAATGTTTAATGAAGGAGGCGAAATTGATTTGTTTAAAAAGTTGAATTTTAATGCAGTTTTTTTTGCTAAAGTAATTGCAGGAAGCCATATGCCTAACCTGATGTATATGACTAGTTTTGAAAACATTGCAGACCGTGAAGCGCATTGGAAGTCTTTTGTAGCTTCTGAAGAATGGAAAAAAATATCAAATATGCCATACTATCAAAATAATATTTCGCACATGGATATTATGCTAATGAAAGCAACTGAGTATTCTGATTATTAGTGAAGATGGTGTACCTGGAAATATTTCTAAACAAAAATTCCCTGCAAATAATGAGCGGGGAATTTTGTTTAATACTAATGCTATTGATGTAATGAAATCGAATATGTTTTTTGAAGAATTAAATAAGTTGACATTATAATCATCATTTCAATTCAAAATCCGCTTCCTGAACATCTTTTGAATTTCCACCTACTAATACCTTGAATTTACCTTTTTCCAAAACCACATTTCCTGCTGCATCATAAAAGGACAGTTTATCTTTTCCAACATAAAATGACAGCATTTTACTTTCACCTTTTTTCAGCATTATTTTTTGAAAATCTTTTAATTCCTTTACCGGCCTCACAATTGATGCGGCCATATCCCTGATATATAATTGAACAACTTCTTCCCCGTCAAAGGTTCCTGTATTTGTAACCTTAATATTTACTTTCAATGTTTCTGCACTACTTATAGAACTGTTACTGATGCTAAAATCGCTGTAAGTAAAGGTTGTATAACTTAAACCATAACCAAACGGATACAAGGGCTCCCGGGGTATGTCTCTGTAACGACTGTACCAGTTACCGTCAAGATCTGTAGGGTCGGGTCTGCCGGTGTTGTAACTGTTGTAATAAACGGGTATTTGCCCAACAGCATAAGGAAAACTAAGTACTGTTTTCGCAGAAGGGTTATAGGCACCAGACAAAACCTGTGCAACCGCATTGCCATGTTCGGTTCCCAAAATCCAGCTGTAAACAATTGCGTCGGCAATACCTTCCATTTGCGTAAGCACCAATGGCCGGCCGGCAGAGACCACGGCAACAATGGGTTTGCCTGTCTGTTTCAATGCTTTTAATAAATCAATCTGCCCCTGAGGTATCTCTGGTTTTGCCAACGCCCTGTCTTCTCCAGCCATTTTGCCGGAAAAACCAATATTTACAACTACCACATCAGCCGCCTTTGCATTCGTTAAAGCTTCATTTATAAGCGCATCATTTGTGGTAGCATCGGCATTGTAACCATCGCAAATGGTCATGTTATCTTTCCATAACGACCGTAAACCTTCACTAAGTGAAACGGCATCTTTGTAAGAACCCTGTGCGACCCAAAAGTCAAACATATCTTCCTTGCTTGTTGCATAATATCCGACCAATGCTATCTTTTGCGTAGCAGCTTTTAGTGGCAAAACCTGGTTGTTATTTTTCAATAAAACAATGGAACCTATCGCAGCTTTCAAAGCCTCCTGCCGGTTGGCAGCAGAAAACAAAGTAGCCGCTTCTTTCTTTTCATCGCTGTAGTTGTAAGGCTTTTCAAATAAGCCCAGCTTGAACTTATAATACAACACCCTCCCTACGGCAGCATCCAGTTCGGCCATTGACACCTTTCCTTCTTTCACCAATTCAGGAATATATTTTACAGAAACCTTGGCCTCCATGTCTATCATGCTTCCGGCCTTGATGGCTTTGAGTGCTGCATCTTTATCGTTAGCGGCATAGCCCCAGTCGACCATTTCGCCAAACGAACCCCAATCGCTTATTACAATGCCTTTGAATGCCCATTTGTTTTTGAGTACATCGGTTACCAGGTATTTGCTGCCACTTACCGGCACCCCTTCAAAAACATTGAAACCGTTCATAACAGTGGCTGCACCAGCCTGCACCGCAGCTTTATATGGGGGAAGGTATTTATTCCACAATGCCGACCTTGACATGTCCACATAGTTGTATTCCCTACCAGCTTCCACTGCTCCATATCCTGCGAAATGTTTTACACAAGCCATTACGTGATTGTTGTCCAGATTTCCTTGTAACCCTCTTACCCTGGCCGCAGAAAGTAAACCTCCATAATATGGGTCTTCGCCAATACCTTCCATGACACGGCCCCACCGTGGGTCATTGCTGATGTCGCACATGGGGGCAAATGTCCATTGAATGCCCGCAGATGAAGCTTCTTTGGCAACAACAGCCGAAGTTTTTTCGACCTGCTGCAAGTCCCAACTACAGGCCTCTGCCAATGGTATGGGGAAAATGGTTTTGTAACCATGAATAACATCATAAGCAAAAATGATTGGGATGCCAAGCCGGGTTTGCTCCATAGCTATTGTTTGAACAGCTTTGGTTTCCGCTGCACCAAATACATTCAGCATGGTGCCGACTTTGCCATCCTTTATCATTTTCATTTTTTCCTGCTGCCCAGCATCATTGAGTGCCGGACCGGTAAAGGCACCACCATTGATTTGGTTTAGCTGACCCGCCTTTTCCTCCACAGTCATTCTTTGCAACAAGTCTTTTATCCTTGATTCTATTGGCATTGAAGCGTTTTTATAGGCTGGCAAACCAATCTTTTTTTGTGCATTGTTAGTAATACATATGAGCAGGAGACATAGAATACCGAGGATTTTTCGCATAAAATAATTCGTTGATTCAGTATATAATTTTGAATAAATATCCTTAGAAATGTTGAGTAAAAAAAGAAGACTTTAATTTTATAATGCCAGATAATAAAACATACAACATCTAATAAATTTCTACATTGCTATTTTTATTACGTTTTCTACTTTTGAAATACCTAAATAAAAGTTCTTTTTGGTTAACTATTTCCTGCTGAATGCTGATACAAATCAACCTCAAAACAGCGCAGTATAAGGTATTTAGTTAATGATGGCAATAATTGCACAGGCTATTCTATAGCAACTATAGTTGGGCAAACATCGCCTACCTGCATCATTTCAACCTTTACAAAAGGAG
>JANPGE010000144.1:0-13426 GCA_031423805.1 Segetibacter sp.
GGTTTTGTGCATGGCTACTGCTAACAGGAAAAAGCAACAAAATGAAAATAGAAAAAACAAAGTAGTAAGCAGGATGTTTTCTTGGTAAAAACATGATAAGAGTTTTAGATATTAAATATAAGATTTAAAATTTTCTCTCACATTAATAGTAATAATAAATCGTGTTCATGTACAATCCCCGTCTGAATGCATGGGCAGGTGTGGCAAAATCATTTGTGTTAATTCATGCCATTCGTGGCAAACCCATCTCCGGCAACGTATGCGTTATTAGTAGGCCAAATACATTTCACCGTATCACATATCCCCCCTATTTTTGCAGCCACTTAATTGAACCTATATGTCAGTATTAGTCAATAAAAATTCCAAAATTATTGTTCAGGGTTTTACGGGTACAGAAGGCACTTTTCATGCTACGCAAATGATAGAATACGGCACCAATGTAGTAGGTGGCGTAACACCTGGAAAAGGTGGTACTTCCCATCTTGACAGACCAGTTTTTAATACTGTTGCAGATGCTGTAGACAAAACCAATGCGGATGTAAGCATCATTTTTGTACCACCGGCGTTTGCTGCTGATGCCATTATGGAGGCTGCTGATGCAGGTGTTGCATTGGTAGTATGTATTACAGAAGGAATACCGGTACAGGATATGGTTAAAGTGAAAAATTATTTATTGACTAAAAATACCCGATTGATAGGGCCAAATTGCCCCGGCGTTATTACTGCAGGTGAAGCTAAAGTCGGCATTATGCCAGGTTTCATTTTTAAGCCGGGTAAAATAGGCATTGTATCAAAATCAGGAACACTTACCTACGAAGCTGCTGACCAGGCCGTAAAGGCTGGAATGGGCATTAGTACAGCCATTGGTATTGGCGGCGACCCAATCATTGGTACTACTACCAAAGAAGCAGTTGAATTACTGATGAACGATCCTGAAACTGAAGGCATCATAATGATTGGTGAAATAGGTGGCGGCATGGAAGCTGAAGCTGCCCGTTGGATAAAAGACCATAAAACAAAACCTGTTGTTGGTTTTATAGCCGGTCAAACTGCACCTCCCGGCCGTAGAATGGGTCATGCAGGGGCTATTATAGGTGGTGATGAAGATACAGCAAGCGCTAAAATGGAAATCATGAGGGCCTGCAATATTCTTGTGGTAGATAGTCCTGCAGACATTGGCAAAACAATGGCTGAAGCACTTAAAAAGTAATTTTTCAACCATAAATCATAAGCCTGTAGTAATCCTTTACTACAGGCTTTTTTGTAAAGAAGAAATTCTACTCACCAATTTATATTTAAAAATGAGTATTAAGCAAATAGACTATTTGATTATAGGTCAGGGTCTTTGTGGCTCTTTTCTTAGTTATTACCTATTGAAAGCCGGAAAAACTGTTATGGTCATAGATAACCAAAAGCCGAATACAGCCAGCAAAATTGCAAGCGGGATAATAAACCCCGTTACCGGAAGAAGAATAGTCAGAACCTGGAGAATTGAGGAGTTGCTTCCTTATGCTCATGATGCCTATCAAAAATTTGGAAAAGAAAACGGGACCTCTATAGTAAAAGAATGTAAGGTCATTGATTTTCATCCCAGCCTGCAAATGAAGGAAGCTTTTCAAAAAAGGGTAACAGAAGAAACAGACTATCTGCAGGAAACCAATAGTGATGAATGGAAAAAATATTTCAACTTTTATTATGGTGCAGGTCAAATAAGTCCTTGTCTATTAATAGACATTCATACTTTTTTGAAAAAACAAAGAGAAATATTAATAGAACAAAATGCTTTACAATCAGAAACATTTAACCTTAATGAATGTAGCATTGAAGATACTTCTGTAAAGTATAAAGACATTGTAGCCTCCAAAATCATTTTCTGCGATGGAGCCGAAGAAACTAATAACCCTTACTTCAAAAACCTGCCATTTGCTCTTAATAAAGGGGAAGCACTTATTGTCTCCATACCAGATTTACCTGCTGAAAATGTATACAAACAGGGCATAAGTATTGTCCCCTGGAAAGATGGATTGTTTTGGATTGGCTCTACTTACGAATGGAACTTTGAAGACGATAAACCTACAACAGTTTTTAAAGACAAGATTACGATTCAATTGAAAAATATGCTCAAACTTCCATTTGAGGTTACAGATCATTATGCGGCTTTAAGGCCTGCCAATGTAGAACGACGGCCATTTGTAGGGCTTCATCCTACAAAAATAAATGTGGGCATATTAAATGGTATGGGAACAAAAGGTTGTTCACTTGCTCCTTTTTTTGCGAAGCAATTGACCGATCATCTTACAATAGGCACACCTATTTATCCTGATGCAGATGTAAGCAGATTTAAAAAGGTTTTGGCTAGAAATATTTAATGTTTTGCTATTCAATATTATTCTTAAAAATGAAATCCCAATATCTTAATTTCGTCTGTCTAAAACTTGATTAAACTTGAAAACTATTTTTACAACACTGATTGTTATTTTATTTCTTAGCAAATGTGTATATGCGCAGGATGTAAAAAGATCATGGGTAGTAAGAGCTAATGTAGGTGCCTCTTTAAGCATTTCCAATGTGAGTTTAGAAAAGGTTTTTGCCAAAAAGCATTCGTTGTCCATTATTCCGGCTTATGGGTTTTTAAAAAGCGAACAGGCTACTTACAGGGCCTATGGAATTGGTATGGATTACAAGTATTATTTCTCCAGAAAAAACCCGGCACCTCAAGGCTTTTACGCACTTTGGGGTGGCAGTATTGCCAAAGGCAGGGCAGATATTGAAACTTCTGGTAAAACTGCAGATATAAAGGGCTATACCTTACATGGAGAAGGAGGGAAACAATGGGTTTTTAAAAAAGGATTTACAATTGATGCCCACATAGGATTACAGTATATAAACCTGGATGGCAAAAGCGATGGATATGATTTTCCTTTCGCCGGATGGCTGCCCGCAATGGGCGCCGGAATTGGTTATGCATTCTAAAAAATTACTTTAATATGATTATTTATAAAAAAAATTGTAGTTTGGCAACTTATATTTATTTCATCACTTAATATTTTCAACATGGATACTTCAAAAATGATTAAGGCTTATTGCTTAAAAACTAAAGAGAAAAACGTTCCAATGCACGATGCAGTTATTACCAGAACAGCTAAAGGCGGTTATATGGCTGGCGGAAATGATGGCAAGGGAAATAAAATGGCTGCTATAATGAACGAGGAAAAAGCGTTAAAAGCTATTGCTGATGGTGTAGCTACAAAAGGCTTCTAAACCAAAATCAACAAAATATTATAACCCCACAATTTTGTGGGGTTTTTTATTATTGCAATGGTGTGTAAAACTTTTACAGTAATAGAAAGTTATTTACAGATATGAATTAAACATACATGTTAATTAACTTCACGACTAATCAAAAAAAAAATTATGAGAAAGATTAAATTTCTATTAGTTGGGCTTACAGTTTTGGTAGCTACTAATTCATTTGCGCAAAGCGACAAAAAAAAGGCGGATGCATCCGCTGTTGCTTTTGGAATCAAAGCAGGTTTGAATGTAGCCAATGTTACTGTTAAAGCTTCAGGACTTACAGTGTCCCCAAGTTCCCTTATTGGGGCTACGGGTGGCTTATTTGTAAATATTCCTGTAGGTACAGGGGGTTTTGGAATACAACCGGAGTTTCTATATTCTATGATGGGATATAAGCTTACTGATAATACTACCGGAGGTAATGGCGAAATAACGGCTAACTTAAACTACTTGTCTATTCCCATTCTTGCAAAATACAACATAGACAAACCCGGATTTGGTGTTTACATAGGGCCGCAATTGGGTATTTTGATGAGCGCAAAAGCTAAATCAGGTTCAGTTTCGCAAGATGTTAAAGACGAGATTAAGTCTACAGATATGTCAGCTGTATTTGGTTTAGAATATAATCTTGAAATGGGTTTAAATTTTTCTACACGTTATCAAATTGGGTTAAGTAATATAGACAAAAACCCAACAAGTGGAGAATCTACAAAAAATAATGCTTTCACTTTTACAATTGGTTATCAATTCCATTAAGAACATTCTAATTAAAATCAAGTTGTTCTTTAAAAGAGACCGTATAATAGCGGTCTCTTTTAATTAATGCAAATTCTACATTTCCCCAACTTATAGCTATATAATCCCTAGTGGCATAATTATTTAAATACTAAGTTTTTAACTGTTCAATAGAACAGCTTTACAAAAACAAAAAAAATAATTATGAAAAGGATTACAATTGTCATGATTGGATTGATGACAACTTTAACAACAGCAACATTTGCACAGGAATCAACATCAAAAACACCATCACAGCGGGGATTATCACTTAGTGTAGGACCGGAATTCATTTTGCCAATCGGCACATTTAAAAGTGAAAGTGGTTACAAATTTGGATTAGGGGGTAGTGCTAAATTAGTACTTCCAATAGCTTCTAACTGGGATGGAACTGTATCTGCAGGGTACATTGGCTTTTCGCAGTCTAAATTAGATAGTGTTGCCAGCAAAAACACTTTTACAACTATACCATTTAAAGCAGGTATCCGATACCGTGCTGATGGTGGTTTTTATGTAGAACCACAGGCAGGATTTACTCAAACCAAAGTTACAAATCAGGAAGGTTCGGGTCAGTTTACTTACGCATTAAACCTCGGTTACCTTATCAATGATATGTTTGACATATCAGCAAGATATGAAGCTATTAATGCTAAAGATGAAACAATTAGCGGTGTTACCGTTAAAGGCATCAGTGCTAAAATGCTAGGATTAAGATTAGCTTACAACTTCAATTTTGCACGTTCAAAATAATTTCAATACTTATTTTATAAAAAGTCCTGCAAATGCAGGACTTTTTTTGTTTTACACAATTCAGAAACATTACTTTACAATCTGCTTTTGACAAGATTCAATTTTTTTAGACCACTTAATACTCCTATTTTTGTATGACCTCTGGAAATATGCATAATATTTCTTCAAGTCAAATGAATGAATACAGCACTATTTCTGTTGCTGCTCATTTCCAATAATTCACTATTTAAAGATTTTGCATTAGCACTACAATATTTTCTTGTTGGTGTTATTTGTAATTGATTGAATTGTTTATATCAACAAATAAGAAAATCACTGTTTTTTTAAAAGAATAAAATAAACATAGAACAATGGCTAAATTTATTTTTGTTACAGGTGGTGTTACCAGTAGTCTGGGTAAAGGAATTATTGCTGCCTCGCTTGCAAAGCTGCTACAGGCAAGAGGTTTGCGGCCTACAATACAAAAATTTGATCCGTATATAAATGTTGACCCCGGTACGCTTAACCCTTACGAACACGGTGAATGCTATGTTACAGAAGATGGTGCCGAAACGGATCTTGACTTAGGCCATTACGAAAGGTTTTTGAATACCTATACATCTCAGGCTAACAATGTTACTACAGGGCTAATTTATCAAACTGTTATCAACAAAGAAAGACAAGGGGCATATTTGGGTAAAACTGTACAAGTTATACCACACATTACAGATGAAATAAAAAGAAGAATGCTATTGTTGGGGAAAGATGACCGTTATGATATTGTTATAACCGAGATTGGTGGAACGGTCGGAGATATTGAAGGGTTGCCCTTTATTGAAGCTGTTCGTCAACTGCAATGGGAATTGCCCGAAGAAGATTGCCTTGTGGTGCATCTTACCCTTATCCCCTACCTGAAAGCTGCCAAAGAATTAAAAACAAAACCTACACAACACAGTGTAAAATTGTTAAGCGAAAATGGTGTACATCCTGACATATTGGTTTGCAGAACTGAGGAGCCATTAGGATATGATATAAAAAGGAAAATAGCACAGTTTTGCAATGTAAAACAAGAGGCAGTTATAGAATCCATTGACGCATCCACCATTTATGAAGTACCCTTGATGATGCTTAGGGAAAAGCTGGATATCATCTGCATGAAAAAACTCAAAATAACAGAGTTTAAAGAACCGGAATTAGATAAATGGAAAGTCTTTCTTGACAAACTAAAATATCCAAGAAGTATAGTAACCATAGGACTTATAGGAAAGTATATTGAACTTCAGGATGCCTATAAATCTATACTGGAAAGCTTTATACATGCCGGTGCCATGAACGAATGCAAAGTGAATGTGGTGAATGTACACAGCGAATTTATTAATGAAGATAATGTAGCAGAAAAACTGGACGGATTAGATGGTTTGCTGGTAGCACCGGGCTTTGGTCACAGAGGCATAGAAGGAAAAATAACTGCTGTAAAATATGCCCGTGAAAACGATCTGCCGTTCTTCGGCATTTGTCTGGGCATGCAAATGGCAGTCATTGAGTTTGGCAGAAATATTTTGGGCCTTACTGATGCACATAGTACAGAGATGAATGCTTCTACCTCTCATCCTGTTATAAACATGATGGAAGAACAGAAAAAAATAAAAGCAATGGGTGGCACAATGAGATTAGGTGCTTATCCCTGCAAGATAAAAGAAGGCTCGTTGGCAGCATCCATTTATGGCAAAACTGAAATTTCTGAAAGGCACCGCCACCGCTATGAGTTTAATAGTGAATACCTGGACCAATATCAAAAAGCGGGTATGATAGCAAGCGGTGTAAATCCTGACACAGGTCTTGTGGAAATAATGGAATTGCCCAATCACCCATTCTTTATTGGAGTGCAATATCACCCTGAATTAAAAAGCACAGTAGAAAGCCCGGCACAGCTTTTTGTTCATTTTATTGCTGCCGCAAAAAAATACAATGAAAAAGGCGGGGTTGAAAAAAAAACTCTAATGAAAAATGAATTGGTTCAGCAGGAAAATTAGGGTTTAATAATTATCACTCTAATATTAAAGTTTTTAGGAGATTTATCTTTATTTAATAAACCTGATACAAAATGGGTATCTATATAACTTACCCTCGGAAGCATTGATGGTGGCTACAATTACCAGTACAAATGCAGCTATAGCTACCATCCAAGCAAACAACACTCCAATAATTGTAATTACTAAAGCAATTACATAAATGGCGATACTTATTTGAAAGTTGAGCGATTCCTTAGCATGATAAGCTATATATTCTGACTCATCTTTTTTTACCAGATAAATAATAAGAGGTGCTAAAATTGGAGCAACAAATGTGAGTACATGTGCAAGTAATGCCAATGTTTTTTCATCGTTGGACGGGTTAGCAGGTTGATTTCCACCATTTGTAAAGTTTGGTTGATACTCCATAGTTTTAGTATTTTGGTTTTATACAATTTTAGATGCTTCCTGTTCTTCCACCATCAACTGCAATACTTACGCCATTAACATAAGCCGCAGCGGGAGACGCCAAAAATGCAGCTACAGCCGCTATTTCAGCAGGTTCACCAAAGCGGCCTGCAGGTATTTCATGAATCATTTCCTGTTCAATTTCATTTTCTGTTTTATTCTTCTTTGTAGCATTATTACTGATAATTGTTTCCAGTCTTTGCGTTCTTGTAGCACCCGGCAAAACATTATTTACGGTAATGCCAAATGCCCCCAACTCATTAGCCAATGTCTTACTCCAACTTGCAACAGCACCACGTGTTGTGTTTGACACGCCAAGGTTTGCCAAAGGTATTTTCACTGACGTGGAAATGACATTTATGATACGACCAAACCTACCGGACTTCATACCGGGTATAACTGCAGTTGCCATAATATGGTTTGTAATCAAATGCTGATTGAATGCTTGTAAAAACTGTTCTACAGAAGCTTGTGTAATAGGACCTGACGCCGGACCGCCGGAGTTGTTGATTAATATATCAACCTTAGCAGTTTTGACTAAATCATTTATCCATTTCTCAGTAAGTGAATGGTCATTAAAATCTATAGCAGCTATCGTATGATGCTGCCCAAGTGAAATATCTAAATGAAGCAATGCCTCCTGAAGTTTGGTTTCATTTCGTGCAACTAATATACAATTAGCTCCCAGCATGGCTAATTCCTGTGCAATAGCAAGTCCTATACCCTGACTACCACCGCAAATGATAGCGTTTTTATTTTCAAGAGAAAGGTTCATCTTTGTAATCAAGTTGTTTGTGATTCAAAAATAGGCCAAAACTCAAACTTTACACTTTAAACATAACACTTAAAACTTTCAATGCTATGCTTGCACCTTTTAACCTAAAAAAATGGATAGACGATAACCGAGATTTATTGAAACCTCCTGTAGGAAACAAATGCATATATCAGGATGCTGAAAATTTTATTGTCATGATAGTTGGCGGCCCTAACGCAAGAAAAGATTATCACTTCAATGAAACTGAAGAACTCTACTATCAGATAGAAGGAGATATAGTTGTAAAGATTATTGACAAAGGCGAATTCAAAGACATCCCTATCAAAGAAGGGGAAATGTTTTTACTCCCGCCAAAAACACCCCACTCACCACAACGTGGACCTAACACAGTAGGGCTTGTCATTGAAAAGAAAAGAGAAACAGAAGATGATGGTTTTCTTTGGTTTTGTGAAAACTGCGGTAACAAACTGTACGAAGAAACATTGCATGTAGATGATATTGTAAAACAATTGCCACCGGTCATGAACAGGTTTTGGGAAGATACCATGAAGAGAACCTGTAGCAAATGCGGGAATGTTATGCAACCACCGGTGAGGAAGTAGAACGCAGATTTTTATGAAAATGATGAATAGATAAGATTATGGGAGATAATTATCTTCATACGGATCTAACAGATTTGATTATTAAGGGTTTTTATGCAGTTTATAACAAACTGGGATATGGCCTTCTTGAAAAAGTATATGAAAATGCAATGCTTGTTGAATTGAAAAAAAACCTATTGGAGTGCAAGCCACAATCTCCAATAGAAGTGTTTTATGATAATGCCAAAGTTGGTTTTTATATTGCAGATATTATAGTTAATGACAAAGTAATTATTGAAATTAAGGCAGCAGAAAGCATATGCGATGAACATGAAGCTCAACTGACAAACTACTTAAAGGCTACAAATATTGAAGTTGGTTTATTATTAAATTTTGGCAAAAGGCCACAGATAAAAAGAAAAGTTTATTCACCAGAATACAAAAGATAGAAAACTGATGTTTATAAAACTTATGATCAACGCGAAAAATAATTACTCCATCATTTGTTCAAAATAATCCTAACAAACCTTAACCATCCTAAAAATCTGCGTTCAAAATAAAAATGAAAATAGACATCCACACCCACATTATGCCACCGGCAATGCCTAATTGGGTTGCTAAGTTTGGCTATGGTGAATTTATACATCTTGAACACCGCAACTGCCAGGCATGCATGATGAAAGGTGATAAACTTTTTCGTGTAGTAGAAGACAATTGTTTTGAGGTAGACCTGCGCCTGAAAGAAATGGAAGCTACGGAAGTAACCATGCAGGTGCTTTCCACAATACCTGTCTTATTCAACTATTGGGCTAAACCAAAAGATGGATTAGAAACTTCCCGCTTTTTTAACGACCATATTGCTGATAGTGTAACCAAACATCCCCAACGGTTTATTGGGCTTGGTACTGTTCCACTGCAGGATATAGATTTGAGCATTAAAGAAATGGAACGCTGTGTTACAGACCTTAAAATGCCCGGACTTGAAATTGGATCCAATATCAATGGTAAAAATTTGAGTGATCCATACTTTTTTCCTTTTTATGAAGCTGCCGAAAGACTTGGTTGCGCATTGTTTGTTCATCCATGGGAAATGATGGGAGAAGATCAGATGCAAAAGTATTGGCTGCCGTGGCTTGTAGGTATGCCCGCAGAAACATCAAGGGCTATTTGTTCCATGATATTCGGCGGTGTGTTTGAAAAATTTCCAAAACTTAGGGTTGCCTTTGCGCATGGAGGCGGTAGCTTTCCATTTACCATTGGTCGTATAGAACACGGGTTTAATGTTCGTCCGGATTTGGTTGCAATAGATAACCCCATTAACCCAAGAAATTACCTGGATAAATTTTGGCTTGATAGTTTGGTGCATGATGCGTCAGCACTCCAATATCTTATGAATTTAATGGGAGATGATAAAATCTGCATGGGCAGCGATTATCCGTTTCCATTGGGCGAACACCATCCCGGCAAATTAATTGAGGAAATTAATTTTGCTAGAACAATACAAGATAAACTCCTTTATAAAAATGCCATGGAATGGTTGGGTAAGGATATCATTCAATAAAAACTTATGCCGAAGCTTAAATAATGTAATTGCCTACAACCCTTTAGCCCTGTTAGGCATATCAGTAATTAATCCACTGACGCCCAAAGCTTTTAGTCGCTTCATATCTGCCACTTCATTTACGGTATAAGGCACTACTTTTACACCTTTTGCGGTGCAATCCGTTATCATTTGACTATCAACGGCCTGATAATTTGGGCCAAAAAATTCAGGGACAAATCCTAATTGATTCAGACGTTCATTAAATGATAATTTATCACTTAAATTGGCATACAACCCAAGTTTTATTTCTGGATATTTTTGATGCATATACTTAAGTGCTCTTAAATCAAATGATGAAATAAATACTCTGCTGCTAATATTTTTTGAAAGAATTACAGCCATAACTAAATCAGTATATTTTTCAACTTCCGGATAAAATACATTATCAAACGGTTTGTAAGATTTTATTTCAATATTGTAATAAGGCAATGATCTACCGGTTTTTTTTGAAAATGCCTCAGAAGAATCTATAACGTCAGATAACAACGGCGGAGCTACTTTAAACTTTCTTTGTTCGGGAAAATACGGCGTTCCAACAGAACCAACATCGTACTTTTTAACTTCTTCATAGTCCATCATATAGATGTTATTTGAAGGGCTTTTTTCCTCTTGTTTGTTTACTTTACTTTTATCTGGTTTCGTTGTAATGTCACTCAAAAAAAAGCCATCGTGACTAATGATGACCTTATTGTCTTTAGTTATGGCTGCGTCCATTTCCAGAGTTGTAACACCTAACTCTAACCCTTTTAGAAAAGAAGGAATTGTGTTAGGGGGCATTAGACCCATTGCCCCACGGTGCCCTTGAATATCAAACGAGGTTGATGAAGGTTTTGGTTCTTCTTTACTACCAGTTTGAGTTTGGGTTGTTATATCTGGAGTTGTGGTAACCAACTGCAGATTTTCACAACTCGTAAGAATTATTGAAAGAATGGTAAAAGAGAGTAATTTTTTCATGACTTTTTATTTGTTTTCATTAACGAGCCAATATTTTTTGCATCTGAATTGCCATTTTCCAAATGGTGAATAATGTTTTCATAACTTTCGGCATCACGGTTTTGGCTCAATTTAAATACATGTCCAATATCTTGTACTTCAATTTCGAAGCCAGCTATTGCTTTGGTAAGTTTTTCAACATATTCTAAAGGTAAATGCTCAAACAATGAAGGTGAATTTTCATTATTCTCAAAATGAGCCGTCGTCTCTCTCAAAATATCAATAAGGGTATCTTCTTCTACGAATGATAGCAATCCCATTGCTTGTACTGTGATATAATTCCATGTACTACCCTGTTGTGGATTGGTGTACCAACTAGCGCTTACATAAGTATGGGGACCACTAAACAAAGCAAGAACATTATGATTGTTTGTGAAAGCTTTAAAATGATCTGTACCTCGCATGATGTGTCCTTGCAAAATAATCTTCCCTTCTCTTTCTTTAATTAGTAATGGAACTTGTGTTGCTACTGGCTTGTTTGATTCATCACAACCACTCAAAACAACAAATGGGTTATTGTGCATAAACTCAATTACCTGCTGTTGATTTTCCGCCTTAAATTCGGGTAGTTTGTACATAAAATTCTATTCCAAACAAAAAATACAGAACCGAAATTATTATTTTTTGCAAATAACAAAACTCATTTAATTATTGGTCATTTCAACCACGACATCAGCTACTTCATTTGCAGTCATATTTGCATTCATCATACTAATGCTTCTTGCAGCAGCAGATGCAAATTCTTCAAATGCTTTTTTGCTAACAGCATCATCACCCATCATAACCGGCACACCCTGATCGCCTCCTTCTCTTATTGTTTGAACCAAAGGTATCTGACCAAGAAAAGGAATGTCATATTCCTCTGCAAGACGCTTCCCTCCTTCTTTTCCAAAAATATAATGCCTGTTTTCATCTTGTTCAGCCATACCCGGCACAATAAAATAACTCATGTTTTCTATCAAACCAATAATAGGAACTTTCAGCTGTGCCTGACCAAACATGGCTATACCTTTTTTAGCATCTGCCAATGCAACATCCTGAGGTGTTGTTACCACAACAACTCCTGTAACCGGCACTATCTGTACCAAAGTAAGATGAATATCACCTGTACCCGGTGGCATGTCAATAACCAAATAATCTAATTCGCCCCAAAGTACATCTGTTACAAACTGCCTGATGGCGCTGCTAGCCATTGGCCCACGCCAAACCACCGCATTTTTTTCATCCACCAATAAGCCAATACTCAATAATTTTATACCATATCTTTCTAACGGAACAATCATACCTTTTCCATCCACTTCCTGCATCATAGGTCTTTCACCTCTTACCCCAAACATAATTGGTACACTTGGTCCGTATATATCAGCATCCATCAATCCAACTTTTGCACCACCTTGTGATAAAGCCAGGGCAAGGTTAGCAGCTACAGTACTTTTTCCAACGCCTCCTTTGCCACTCACTACTGCAATTATATTTTTTACTCCCGGCAAAACAACATCTCCTTCTTTTCTTTTGCTAGTGGTATTAGACGTGAATTTTACATTTACCACAGCTTCTTTATTCACCAAAATTTTAATTGCATTGACACAGGCATTTTTAATCATATCCTTCATAGGACAAGCCGGTGTTGTTAAAACAACTGTAAAAGAAACATAGTTTCCGTCTATTTCCACATCTTTTACCATGTTTAGTGTAACCAGGTCTTTCCCTAAATCGGGCTCCTGTACATTGCCCAGGGCTTTCATAACATCATCTATAGTCATCCCAAAAGTTTTTGTTAAATAAGATTTTTGCAACGCAAAGGTAACAGTTGAGTGCCGTACTTTGTTTTGCAGGGTTTATATAGTCAATTTGCATAACAGGCAAATCAAATTGAAGATAAATGAATCTGTATTTTTTAAGTTATATTTCCATAAATAAAATTTGCTTTTCTCTAGAAACGATGGGCAATTAGAATAAATAAATGCACAAAACTTTACGATACTTTTTATTGCTAATTGCATTTTCTCCTTTGTCGCTTATTGCACAATACGAGCAAACAAGAGATAGTGTAGTACAACTTTATGGAGTTATTATGACTGCTGACAGCCTGCGTGCCTTACCTGCCGTTAGTGTGGTGATTAAGGGAAGCAACCGCGGCACTATGACCAATGAACAAGGTGTATTCTCAATAGTAGTTTTGAAAAATGACGAAATA
>JANPGE010000145.1:0-19023 GCA_031423805.1 Segetibacter sp.
TTTATTGCTGCAATTGCGGGGATAATTCATTTTAGCGTATATGAATTAGTATGGCTTGCTTTTCTAACCGGAATAAGTTTTTGGCAATTTCTTATAGCTGTAAAGGAAAAGTCATTTTATTTTCTGATAGTGGTTTATCTCTATTTTTATTTTGGAGTAAGCTATGTTGTTGTTAAATGGCTGTTTTTATCTTATCAGGGTGAGTTTTCTTTGTACACCTTGTTTCTGTACTTCATCATTACAGCAGGATTGTCGGTAATGTTGTTAATGCGTTACAATAAAATTTTAAAACAACATGTGCATATATAATACATCAACCCTACAAAATATTTTTATCAATAAACAATCTGCAAAGGCATTTGCCGAAGGCTATATTAATCATGAGCAGTATGAAGATATTAAAAGCAAACATCCGGCTTCATTATACTCCCCTAATATTTTTGTAGCTGTAGGACTTGGGTTACTCACCTTATTAATTGTAATGGCTGCAGGCGGATTAGGTGCATTATTATTTGGTTCAATTTTCAGAACCGGAACTTTGTTTATTTTATTCGGGGTGCTTTGTTATGTTGCGTTAGAAATAATGTGTGGCAAAAAAAACCACAAAGATTCGGGGGTTGATATTGTATTAATAGCGGCTGTAGCAACTTGTATGGCTGGGGGTTTGGAGTTATTCTTCACCCCTTCACAAGAAGACATTTTTCTTTCTTTTTTTCTTTTACTCATATTTTCATGGTTTACCTATCGCTTTGTAGATGTAATATCTGGTATTGCTGCATTTCTTAGTTTACTTGTCTTTGTTTTCAATACCTATACAGCCTTAGGCGAGTTTACTATATTTTCCTTCCCATTTGTGTTGATGGGCATTTCAGCTTGGTCGTATTATTTTTCACAAAAAATGACTCAACAAAATTCCTATTTCATATACTACCCCATATTTAGAGCAATAAAAATTGTAAGTTTATTTGCATTTTATGGTGCAGGAAATTATTATGTAGTTGAGTCAATCATTCATAACAACTATTTGCTTACAGCCCATTCTGCACTATCATTTGGTTGGTTCTTTTGGTTGTGGACTTTTGCAGTTCCAATAATTTATTTGTTTATTGGAATAAAAAGAAAAGATATTTTATTCATTAGAACAGGTGCATTATTTATTGCATTATCCATCGTAACTTTTAAGTATTATCACACCATTATTCCAATAGATGTAGCACTGCTTATTGCGGGTGTAATACTTGTTCCGTTTAGTTATTTTTTAATGCAGTTTTTGAAAAATGGCAAATATGGATTTGTATATAATGCTGAAGCGGTAACATCATCAAGGATGGAAGATTTAGAAGCATTTGCTTTATCGCAGTTGGCAATGCCTCCACAAGCCCCCGAAGAGGCTACAAAGTTTGGAGGAGGCAACTTTGGTGGCGCAGGATCAGGAAGTAATTATTAATTTTTTTTGAAAAGAAATTTGTTAGCTATGGCTTTTGAAATACATGTTGCAAATAATGGAAATGATGCAGTAATAACACTAAAGGATTTAACAGAAAAATCCTCCGCAGAGATTTATACGTTTGGTGCATTATTAAATAATTTTTCTGCGCAGCATCATCATGAAACGATTAATGTAATTGAAGGATTTAGTAGCATTGAGGATGCCAAACAAAACCTTACACCATTTTTTAAAAGTGCAAAACTGTCCCCCTTTGTTTGCCGTGTAAAAGATGGGAAATATAAATTTGGAGAGGGAACTTTCGAGTTGAAAAAATATGCCTTCAACGGTAATGCTCTGCATGGATTATTATACGATTGCTCATTCACAGTTGCAAGTCAATGGCAAAATGAATCAGAAGCAGCTGTAGTTTTAGAATATTTGTATGACAATCAGAAAGAAGGTTTTCCTTTTATTTACAAATGCAGTGTTGAATATAAACTATCGGTCAACAATACATTGTCTGTATCAACAACCATTACAAATCTGGACAATAAGCTAATGCCCATAACCGACGGTTGGCATCCGTATTTTACTTTGGGTGATTCTATCAATGATTACCTGGTTGAGTTTCAAAGCAAAACAATGTTAGAATTTGATGATAAACTCATACCCACAGGCAAACAAATTCCTTATGAAACATTTGGGTCGTTAACTCTTTTAGGAAATACTTTTTTTGACAATTGCTTTGCGCTTGACTTTACTGAATGCCAACCTTTGTGTGTTGTAAGAAATCCGCTTAAAAATATTCAGGTAGAGTTTTATCCCGAAAAGTCATATCCATATTTACAAATTTATACACCAGATAGCCGTAAGAGTATTGCAATAGAAAACCTAAGTGCACCACCTGATACATTTAACAATGGCATAGACTTAAAAATACTCCAACCCGGTGAGGAGGCGACTTTTAGCGTAAGGTATAAAATCAAATCATTGTAGATTGTACAAACTTTATTGTACGCTCTTTGCCCATCTGTCCATTTTCTTTTCTAATGTTTCTAATGGCAGGCAACCATCTTTCAGTATGTTATCATGAAAGGTTGCCAAATTGAATTTACTGCCCATTTGTTTTTGATACTTGTTGCGTAGTTCAGCAATTTTCAACGCTCCAATTTTGTATCCCAGGGCCTGACCGGGTATTGCCATATATCGCTCTATTTCCATGGTAGCATATTGTTCTCCTGCTGCCTCATGCGACATCATGTATTTGATTGCCTCTTCTCTTGTAAGGTTTTTGGTATGCAACCCAACGTCTATCACCAATCTTAAAGCACGGTGCATTTCATCACCCAACGCTGCCATATATTGGTATGGATCTGTGTACAAACCAAGTTCATTTCCCAACGACTCACAATACAATGCCCAACCCTCTGTATAAGCATTGTTACCGCCATATCTCCGAAACTTAGGCAATGTTGTATCCTCTTGCTGCAACGATATTTGATAGTGATGTCCCGGTATTGCTTCATGCAAAAACAAACTTTCCATACCGGAAGTTGTGTTGAACTGTGTTGCATCTAATATTGGAACATAAAAAATGCCCGGCCTGCTTCCATCAGGCGATCCCTGATTGTACTCTGCACTAGCACTTGCAGCCCTGTAGGCCTCTGTTTGCCTTATCTCAAAAGGGGTTTTGGGAACATGGTTAAACATTTTTGCCAGATTTGGCTTTATCCTTTGATGTATAGCTTCAAATGCTGCAAGTATTTCTCCGGGCTGCTTGTAGGGCATGAATTTCTTGTCAGTTTTCATGTACTCGAAAAATGCTGCCATATCCCCTTTATACCCAACTGCATTCTTTAAACTGTCCTGCAACCGTCCTATTCTTGCAACTTCTGCTAATCCTGTCTGGTATATTTCTTCGGGTGTCTTATTAGTAGTCGTTTGTGTAGGTATCAAAAACTGATAATAATTTTTGCCATCAGGCAATGCACTGATACCGCTTGTTTCCCTTGCTTTTGACAAATACTCATTCCTTAAAAAATCGCCAAGCTTTTTATAGGACGGTAGTAATTGGTTGTGAATGAGATTTACATACTCCTGTGTAAGTCGGCTTCTATCAGCTTCAGTAAATTCTTTTGGGAATTTTTTAATAGGGTTAAAAAACAAACTGCTCGTATCATCTTTTACCAACATCGCATCCATTTGAGGGATCATTTTTATGACCAATGTTTTGGGCAACACATAGTTTGTTTCAATCCCCTTTTTAAAATACACTATTGCACTATCTGCCCATGCTGCAAATTTTCCTGCTCTTTTTAACCAATTCTCATAATCCTTTACAGTTTTAAAGGGCTGATTTCCATCTCCGCTTCCTAATTGCCCCATGCTTAGTGGCAGCCCCCAAAACTGCTGAAACGGAATGTAATTATCCTGATAATTGAAACTCTCAACATTGATAGACATTTCCCGGTTAAAAACATCATAACTAAGTCTGTCCTGTTCATTCAATGCTTCAGGATCAAATTTGCTGATGTTCGTTTTATATCTGGCAAAAAAGTCTTTTACGGTATTTCTGTAGCTTTCTGAAAAATCAACCGGTAACAAATCATTGTACCTGTTGTCGCCTATTGCGGTAGCTTCTAACGGAAAAAGCTTTAACCTTTCTTCGTAATAATTGTCAAAAAGAACAGCTAATTCTTTATTGCTTTCTTTACCGGGGTTGGTATTACTTAGTTTGCAGGAAGTTGCAAGTATCACTAATGATACGATTAATATTTGCTTCATAATTAGTTTCAAAAGTGATAAATCTATGGATTGTTTTCCTAAAATAACAGGAATAAATCAACCATTTTGAATAAAGTTTCCCGAAAAACCGTTATTAACAATGCCCCCGGGCATTTTTTAAAATCCAAAATTCTTAAAAAGCATGGAAGTATTAAGCAACAAAGTCTTTGCGCTATTAAGTCGCTACCAAATTGTTATTCCGCATTACTCCTCGGTCACGGGTATTTTTGTTTATGGAAAAATGTAGCAACAATTACAATTTGAGTATTCAAACAAAAACAATTTTTTTTGCAGGAATTAACCTGTTTGGGTTAATTCCTTTTTTTAATTTAAATGTCATCTATTGCAATATTCATCCAACTCTTTTTGGGCAATCTCTCCTTGTATTTAACAAAAGACTTTAAAAAACTAGCTTTAAACTCCCATATTCGCCCCATTTGTATAGTAAAAGGGTGGTCGAATTATGACATTATCACATTACATTTGCTTTATGGAATATAATACACAGCGTAATCACCTTACCATGAAAGAATATGGACGTCATATTCAACGTATGGTGGAATACGTAGTTACAATAGAAGACCGCCAAAAGCGGCAGCAACAGGCACAGGTTGTTATAGAAATGATGGGTACCCTTAATCCGCATTTGAAAAATGTGGATGATTTTAAACATTTGCTATGGGATCACTTATTTTTTGTAAGCGATTTTAAGTTAGATGTTGACTGCCCTTACCCTATACCTACCAAAGAAAATTACAAGCAAAAGCCTGAACCTTTACCTTATCCTAAGCGTAAGCCAAGATATTCGCATCTGGGTAAAAACCTTGAGTTGGTGATAGACAAAGCATTGAAAGAAGAAAGCCCCGAAAAACGTGTTGGTTTTGCAAATTCTATTGCATACTACATGAAACTGGCTTACAGTACATGGCACAAAGAATTGGTGCATGATGATGGTATACGTTCAGAACTCAATGTAATTACCAATGGTCAATTGGAATTTGACAGCACACCATTTGTAAAGCATTTTCGTCCACAGGAAAACAGAGATACCCGTGGTGGCGGATTTGGTGACAACCGCTTTAAGAGAAATAATAATAATAATAGTAATGGCCAGTTTGCACGCAACAGGGGTGATGGCGGTGGCGGACAGGGAAGAGATAACAGGGGAGGTATTGGTGGGCCACGTGACAACAGGAACCCTCAAGGGCCGGGTGGTAGCCGCGATAACAGGAACAACAAATTTGGCAGCAACAATAAAAAAAGATTTTAGTGGCAATTTTTAAAGTAACCGGTGGTAACAAACTACACGGAGAAATTACGCCCCAAGGTGCAAAAAATGAGGCCCTACAAATCATATCTGCTGTATTACTTACAGCAGAAGAAATTACCGTTTACAACATTCCCGACATTTTAGATGTCAATCTACAAATAGAATTGTTGGGAGAAATGGGGGTAAAGATCAATCGCATAAACCGCCACACCTGCATATTTAAGGCTGATGATGTAAATGTAGATCATCTTGGTTCTGAAGCATTTAGAAACAAAAGCGGAAAACTTCGCGGCTCCGTTATGTTGGCAGGCCCGCTGTTAGCCCGATTTAAAAAAGCATATATACCCAAACCGGGTGGCGACAAAATAGGCCGCCGACGCTTAGACACTCATATAATTGGTTTTGAAAAATTGGGTGCAAGGTTTGAGTTTAATGACAACCAGCAATTCTTTCAGTTAATAACAGATGGCCTAAAAGGAACATTTATTTTACTCGACGAACCATCTGTAACCGGTACAGCCAACTTACTTATGGCTGCTGTTTTAGCCGAGGGCACCACCTCAATATACAATGCAGCTTGCGAACCTTATCTGCAGCAACTATGCAACATGCTGGTTCGTATGGGTGCAAAAATCAGCGGCATTGGCAGCAATCTTTTGGTGATGGAAGGAGTAGAAAAACTGAATGGTACTACTCACGCCATGCTGCCTGACATGATTGAAGTTGGTAGTTTTATTGGCCTTGCGGCAATGACCCAAAGCGAGATAACCATTAAAAATGCAGGCATTCAACACCTTGGCGTAATTCCTGAAAAATTTCAGCAGCTTGGCATTCAGATGGAGTTTCGTGGTGATGATATTTTTATTCCTGCACAGGAAAAATATGAGATACAAACCTTTATGGATGGATCTGTATTAACCATTTACGATCACCCATGGCCGGGCTTCACACCCGATTTGTTGAGTATTGTATTAGTGGTAGCAACACAAGCCGTAGGCAGCGTACTCATTCACCAAAAAATGTTTGAAAGTCGTTTGTTTTTTACTGATAAATTAATGGAGATGGGGGCACAGATTATTCTTTGCGACCCTCACCGTGCAACAGTAATAGGACTTGGCAGAAAATTTCCTTTGCGTGGTATTACCATGAGTAGCCCTGATATACGTGCAGGTGTAGCTTTGCTTATTGCAGCTTTAAGTGCAAGAGGTGTTAGCAACATCCAAAATATTGAGCAGATAGACAGAGGTTATCAATATATAGATAAGCGATTACAAGCCTTAGGGGCAGAAATTGAAAGGGTGAATTAAACTCAAAACTTCAGACTTACCGCTAAAATAGTCTTCTCAAAATTTATTGGAATTATTAGTCCGCATCATTCATTTTCCGAAGGGCTGACTTCTACTAATTTGTATTCAATAGCATGATTTGCGGCTTTAATGGGGTCATGCACATAGTCCGCATAAACCTTTGTAAAACAGGCACCATAATATAAGATAAACGCACAGTAGAATACAAAAAGCAATAACAGCACAATAGAACTTGACGCCCCAAAAATGGTGCTCAAATTGCCGGCTGTAAGCATGCTGCGAATGAATATTTTTCCGGCAGAAAATAACAGACCTGTAAACAATCCTCCTGCTAAAGATACCCGCCAGGAAACCTTTGCATCGGGCAGCATCTTAAACAATACAGTAAACCATGTCGTTACAATTACTACAGAGATTAACTGGTTTAAAAGTATGTTTATAAAACTCCCGGTGAGTGAATGCCATGAACCTGTGTAGCGATGCAAAAATGCTTCAACACCTTCAGCCAGTAAAGCTGTTACAAACAAAAAACCTGCAATAAGAATAATGACCAATGAAGTCATTCTTCCTTTTAACTGATCAGCAGCTTTATTATTTCGAAGCTTTACCTTCCACAATTGATTCATTGAATCTTTTATAACCTTAAAAAGCGTTGTAGCAACAAATAAGAGGAATAAAAACCCACCCACAGCAATAAAACCATTTTTGGCGAGTGAAGTAAATCCCTGAAAAGTTTCCTGAATCTGACCAGCACCTTGTTTTCCCAAAATTCGACTAAGTGATGAAAAAAAATTGTTGCTGATCCCCTCTTTTCTAAAAACCAATCCGATAATCTGTACAAGGATAATAAGAATGGGTGGTAGCGCAAAAGTGGTAAAAAATGCAGTAGCACCTGCAAGGCGCAAAGGTTCATTCTGCTTAAATTCTTTAAAAGCAAGTTTGAATATTTTACATAACCCCTTTATTGTCAACTTGTGCATTTCTAATTTATCAAAATAATACAGGTAATAAAAAAGCAGGTAAGAATTTGCTTTTCTTACCTGCTTAACTTTATTAAAGTAAAACTATTTTACAAGGACTTTCTTTTTAATAAGAGAGAGTTTTGTAAACTCGCTGCCGTTAAACATTTTGGCATTATTAATATCTTTTGTTTTGTGCCAGTTTTCTAGGTTTGCTTCTGACACTAATCTCCAGAAATTCTTCGCTTTTAGCTCTTCGTAATCTTTTAATTGTACAAAAAGACCAATTATTGTATTCCTTTTTTTAAACTCTACTTTTATTTTAGGATGGCTAAGTTGTTCATTTTCAACGAATTTTGCTATTTGTTCTGATAACATAAAATAATTTTTATAAATAAGTAAGGGAGTAAAGCTAATAAAATACCCGTCATAAAAAAATAAATAATGCAATAGTCTGGTTAAAATTTTGTATTACCGTCATTTTTATAATTACAAATGTCATAGTGTTTGGTTCGGATTAGTTTGCTTTCTTTTGCAAATCATTTACAAATTATGAGTGGCAAACTAATCATCATTACTGCACCTTCAGGCTCGGGCAAAACAAGTATTACACGTTATTTACTTTCAAAATATCCCAAATTGGCATTTTCTGTAAGTGCAGCAACCCGTTCTCCGAGGGGAAAAGAAAAAGATGGAGTTGATTACTACTTTATGCCCCTTGAGGAGTTTGAAGACAAGATTCAAAAAAATGAATTTATAGAGTGGGAAATGGTGTATGAAGGGAACTATTACGGCACCTTAAAAACAGAAATAGAGCGTATTTGGGCACAGGGCAAAACGCCAATGCTTGATATAGATGTAAAGGGTGCCATACATGTACAAAGACAATTTCCTGATAATTCCCTCACCCTTTTTGTACAACCCCCTTCTGTAGATGAATTGAGAAAAAGATTGGAAGGCAGAGGTACCGATACACCTGAAAACATTGCCACCCGGCTAAGTAAGGCTGCCTACGAGTTGTCATTCAACCATTCTTTTGACAAAGTAATAGTAAACGACGATCTTGATAAAGCATGTAAGGAAACAGAAACAACTATACAGGCATTTGTAAATTTAGATTAGCATGAAACTCTACGGCATACCCAACTGCGATACAGTAAAGAAAGCCACTACATGGCTAAAAGAACACTCCATAGATTTTGAAATGCACGACTATAAAAAGTTCGGCATTACCAAACAAAAATTAAAAGAATGGAGTAAAGAAGTTGGGATAGAAAAACTATTCAACAAAAAGAGTTCCACATGGCGGGCATTGACAGCCGAACAACAATCTGCCATTACCACACAAACTGCTGCTATCAATTTAATGCTTGAAAAGCCTTCCATTATTAAACGCCCTGTCACTGAGACGGGTAGTAAGTTGTTGGTGGGGTTTGATGAGGTGGAATACGGGAAAGCATTTTTGTGATACTATTTTCTCTGATGTAGTTGCTGATTTCATTTATGGATGCTCAATGATTCAACACGTTCTACCAGTTCTATTGCGTCAGATTTTTTGATAATTAAATTATACTTCCCACAACATATAAATAAAAATTGCTAATATTGTATATGAACAATATGCCTACCATATTATGTTGCATTGGAGTAATGACAATTTGAAAAGGTAGGATATAATACTAGATAATGAATGTCTTTTTTTCATTGATGAATTACGTAAGCCTTAGTTATTTTGCGTCATTCTGAAGTAAGTGCATTAAACAGTTATTTATGACAGAATTACTTTGTGATATAAAAAGTATAACAACTAAAGATAAAAACGATTATTTTTTAGTTTACTCTCAGAGTGAAGACAAAGAGTACACAATACCGACTTATCAGCTTTTAAAACATAAAGTAGATGTAGGCCAAAAACACTTTTTTAAAAAAGAAATAAATTTAGAATCAAAAAAATATTTCCTTAATTACATTAGACCACAAATAAATAACGATGCTATTTTTAATCATCATTATTATAAATGCGGGGGAGTTTATGACTTTAAAATTCTAAGTTTCAGTATCCAAGAAAATAAAAAAGGGATTCCAATTTCATTAATTACCTTGGAAGACATCGATAAAAAGGTTTTAACTATTTTAGGACTTAAATGGCAAAGGAAAGATATATGGAAATTTGATACACTTAAATGCGAAGTTGAAAGAATATTGAATAAAGGAGAGTTGAGGCTTATTAATAAGAATTTTAGACATCCTCTTTATGAAATAGGTAAAGAATATGAATTTGAAATACTAGAAAAAAAAATAAAGCAAACTATAAATGGCAATATGAATATTTTCCTTTTAAAAGGAATTGACGAATGTGTTCATGAAGTAAGTATGTTGCCAGGACAAAATATGATGCAGTATAATATAGAAAAAGTTAAATGCAAAATACTAAACATCACAACACATTTAAAACTAACTCAAACAAATATTAGAGACCCTTTTTATACAGCATTCGAAAATATAGAGAAGGATAAATATTTAGAGAATAAATATTTTACAATTCTATTCAATAACAGTGTTAACCCGGATAGAAATATTAATCAATTAATAGAACAATACAATTCTAAAAGTGCTTTTTGGGTATTTACCTATACTAATAAAGTATTAGTTAACAGGCTTAAAGAAAGCATTGAAAGACACGATTATAAAGAGGCAAAAGAAATAAATCAATTAATCATAACTTTTGAAGAATGGATAATTACAAAAGGAATAATTTCATCATTTCCAGATGAAGAAAATAAAAGTAGTACAAAACATAAAGCGAAAAGAAGCTTAGAATCTGCTAAAATATATGATACAATATTTTCGATTTTAAATTACAGTCAGCTCAATATATTAAGTAACAATTCATTTTTCAGTGACAAGCATAATCTACTTGCTAGGTTTTATTATTTATTTAGCTTTTCAAACATTGAGTTGCTTGAATTCGAGCTTTTAACTCCAAGATTGCTAGATATAATTTCAATAGTAAATATAAATTCTGAATCTGATATTTATTATTTAGAAAAGATACTAAAACATATTTCTTATAGTAAACGAGTCTTTATTACTGAAAAAGAAAAAGAAAATTTTAGCCTGTATTCTGCAAGTATTGCAGCTGTTAACTTTACAGATAAAGAGTCAAAATATATAACTTTGAGTTATGGTGAAATCTTAATAGCCTCAAAACTATCAATGAGAGAACACGTAAATATTCTATGTGGACAAATGTTAAAACTATTTACCAAATCTTTTTCAGACATCAAAACAAAGGAAAGTTTGCTATTTAATGCTTACAAGTATTTCGACTATTATCAAAATTCAGAGTTAGTAATACCGTTTGAGTTTAAAGAACAATTAGAAATCAATTTTGATATTTTAGAAAATGAAAATGCAAGAATACATAAGCCTAATCAGCAATGGAATGAATTGGAAAAATTGTACAATAATACTGGCTCTTTTTCGGTTAGACTCACTAAAAAGAGTAAAACAGGATATGAAGTTAATTATAATGATTTAATAGGGTTTTTGCCTTATCATAATTTAAAAGACCGCAAGCTAAAAAAATATCCTTTTGTAGAATGTGATTTTACAATTAATGCAAAATGTCTTTCTATAAGCCGTCCATTTAATTTTTTTATAATTGAACAAGTATCAAATTCAGATTTTAGTGACAGTTATAAAAATAATTTACTTTTTAATATTGGAAATATTTACGATGCAATAATTGTAAATGTTGTTGACTATGGACTATTCCTATCAACTAGTGCTGGGGAGGGATTGCTTCATATTAATCATATATTTGACTTTAACTGGAATGCTAATAATATTAATAAGTATTTTAAAATAGGGCAAACAATTAAAGTTGTGTTATCAGAATTATCAAGTGAAAATAAAGCCAACTTTAATTTTTATCAAATCAAATCAAAAGAACCCTTATACTACAATGAATTTATTGAACAGGTATTTGAAAATAATACAAATATTGTTTTTGAATCAGAAAAAGAAATAAAATTAGATTCATATTTTGAAAGAGCTTTAAACGAAAAAGCTTTTTGTATTGAACAATTTGCAGTGTTACAATTAGACATTTCTAAAAAACTTCAAAATTTTCTAATCGCAAAACAATTTTATACAAATGCAAAAAACGCAAGAAGTTTTTTATTAAATATTTACATTTCTTATTTCGAAATATTATTAAAAATTAAAGAAACTATCCAAAGTGCTTCTTTAAATAATATTTATGATATTAAAGCAAATGCACAAGAAATTAAAAACAAAATAAATCAAAAAACTATTGACACATTTCCTGATTCTGATAAGTTAATTTTCTTTTTAGATATCGTCAGTATGTTTAATGAAAAAAGCGATGCCACACTCGAATTAATTTTTGAATATATTAAAACTTATAATAACGAAAGTGCCCACAATGACTTACGAACTATTGCTAAAATAACAATGGCTAATAATTTACTAGTCTCTGAAAGCAAAGAAGACTCTGATTTTGTATTAAAAAACTTACGATTAATTTTTGATTACCTATCAAATGGTATTCTCTCACTAGAGGAATCCATTGATGACAAAAATGCTAGAGAACTAAAAGAAGAAATATTATACTGGCAACAAAAGATAAATGAAGACGAAAGTGAAACCTTAGAGTTTAAATCCTCCCTATTCACTCCAATTTTAGATGAGTCTTCAAAAAAACAACTCGAAATATTAAGTAATAATGATAACAAAACTGCTAATGTCAATATCGCTATTAGCAGAATTAATGGTGATTTAGCTAAAAAAAGAGTTATGCACAGTGCTCTTAAAACGTTAGTTGCCTTTGCAAATTCTTCCGGTGGAACTTTATTAATTGGTATTGATAATGACAAAAATATTATTGGTTTAGAAAATGAATATAATTCCTCAAGTCAAAAATTACAATATCCAAATAGAGATGGTTTTGGTTTATTTTTTGACGAAATAATAAGAACCTTTATTGGAGACAGTTTTTCTTCATTAATGAATAGGCGTTTTTTAAAATTTCCAGAAGGTGATTTATTAATTGTAAAAGTAGAGCCTAGCCCTAATGAGGTATTTTTATTAAAAAATGAGGAAGGAAAAGAGGGCGAGCAATTATGGATTAGGAATTTATCTTCTTCAAAAGAACTTACAGGTTCGGAACTTGCAAAGTATATAAAAAATAGACACCTTAGTCAATTGACTAAAGGTACATCTTGAAATTTTTTTATTAGTTTATAATCATGACAAAAAAAGAACGAACGCATGACATTGGATGCTAGAAGGCTGGCTGGATTGTTCCTCCCTTGTCGGTGTTAGCAAGTAGTTGTACCGTTGGGTGTTACCGATAAATGGGGACTAAAATATCCTTGCTTGTTTCAGTGTTCCGTAGAGTACTGAAGTATAAAATGGTTGTAAGACTGCTGCGAAAAATCTTATGCAAGGATTACAAATAATAAACGCCCAAACCCTTTGCCGATCATTGACCTGCTTTCCATGTGTAGATTTAAGTTATGCTTTGCTCAAATTCAAACCAGCACCGAAGCTATTTCGGCTAATACAAAAGTACATAATAATTTTATTATAAATAACTATTTCAATTTGATGATGATTTTATCAACATACGTAAGAAAGGCAATAGGGCTGCAAACATAATATGTGCATATATTCCTTTTAGATTAGGCTGGTTTATTGTAATTGTAAATAAGATAATAATATTGAGAGTAAATAAAACTATAGAGAAAACTGTCAAGCGTACTCGAAATTTCCATTTGCGCTCTTCAAATTTTTGAATATTATTCCATCTTCGTTCTTCAGAACGAAGTTTTTCCATTTCGAGAATGGCTTGAAATTCTGAATAATTACGTTGAGAATTAGGAAATCCAACTCTTTTGATGCTGCCCATGACAGTATTTTTAACCGTTTAAATTTCAAGGTTTAAATCAACCATAACCTCATTGGCTTTTTCTGTATCCCAAAAAGACATTTTCCCTTACTATAACGATGGGAAAGTTATTTTATTGTGTATATCCCAATTTTCACACAATAACATTTTCAATTTGAGCGTTCTCATTAGTTTTGGACTTCCGCCTTTGCAGGTGTTCTTCACCTGCAAACTTGCACAAATGCAGGCTGTTTTTTGCCTTAATTAGCACCCAAATCCATCACCAACCTAACAAAGCATAAAATTGATTCTCCTCCTAATTCCTGTCTTATAATTCAACCATTGTTCTTATCTTAACCTCGGATAATTATTTACATAAAAAATTCATATCGTGCGGAGTATTAAAGCTATGGTCATTATTTTCATTATCTCTTTCTTTAGCAACTGCAAAAAACATGAGATTGAGATTTCTATTCCGTGTACAAATGCAATTCAGGATTCAATAATTTCAAAATCACTTATGCGGGGAACATGGAATTGGGTTTCGGAATATTATGTTCAACTATTTACTGGAAATACATTTTTAAAAACACCGACAACCGAAGGTTATACCAGAAAATTAGTTTTCTTAAATGACGCTGAATTGCAATTTTTTAAAAATAATGCTCTTATAGAAAAATACAAGTACAATATCGAAAGAGAAAGCGTTTATTCTAATTATCCAGATGATTCAACTTATGTCTTAGTTTTTAAAGATTACACTTCTAGTATAATAACTAACTATGTTTACTTTACAGTTTGTTCAAATACCTTAACGCTAAATTTTCAATATAGATCCGATTTAAGTGGACAAGAGAAGTGGACGAAATAATTATGGTTTCAAGCAATTCCACAAAACACCCAACTAGAGTAAGTGTTCCTTGTACTTGTTCAATCGTTGCAAAGCGAACTTCTACTAGTACCATCAACACTTACCTGAACATGATACTTTTTAACAACGTATAAGTTGCGAGAGAGAATTTTGATTTAAATTTGACTAAACTATTAGAGAATTATGTTAGTTGAGCGGACAAATAAAGATGAAATTGTAAAAACTCTATCTTCCTCCGTTAACACCTTTGGTCTTCAGCGATTAACTGATTATGTAAAATATCTTGAAGCAACATCTAAAAATAAAGCAAAACAGTCAGACGCTGACAAATTAGCTGACGAGGTGAATGCTTCCTAGTGGAGTAAAAACCGTAAACGTTTCATTAAGTGAGGTTCATTAGCAAAAACGCTACTGTCCGATAAAATAACGGACATGTCCGTTATCCGGTTCGATATGCCCGGTTTCCGGCGGCTTTATCGCCGCAAATACCGGTAAAACCGCCCTAAACCGCCGCTTCTGCCGGCGGCTGGCGGCAATATATCGGACATTACGCCAGTAGCCTTCCGAAATACCGGCTTTTTCCGGCCGGCGGTGGCAGCTTTATCGGACATGTCCGTTATCCTGTCCGATATATCCGGCTTTTCGGCGGCTTTTTATCGCCGGAGGCGGTAAAATATCGGACACCTTGCGGCAGCTTGTCCGATATCCCTACATTATCCGGCTGACGGCGATTATTGCCGCCATGGCGGTACCTGTCCGTTATTACTGCCTTATAAAATACCTTGTCCCTTTCTTTTCACCTTTCCGGTCCAATACTTCATCCTCCACCAATTTATTCAAATGCCTTGATGCTGTCTTCGGAAGTACATTAAAGTGAGTAGCATAATCACCGGTGGAAATTCTGCCCTTCTCCCTTACAAATGCAACCACGGCTTCATCAGTTAAAGCGGCGGCAACCGGCTTAACTTCTGTTGCTTTCTGTTTCTGCCGGAAGACGGTTATTACAAAATAGCCTTCTTCCATTCTGAAACAAGGGTCTGGCAATGCTTCATTATCCTTAAAGGCTTTCAGTTCCTTCATACCAATACCCCGCTCTTCCACCACCCCTGATTTAAAAAAGATATATGCCAACTTGGGATTACGACTAATGGAAGGCACCTGGAATGTCCTGAACTTTTCAATATCTATAATTGGTTCACCAGGGCTCCAAATTTCTATTTTATCCTTTGATGCAACAATTCGAATTTGCTTATCCTTAATGGTATAATCCCGGTGAACAATTGCATTCACTATTAATTCACGAAGCAACTTCTTAGGAATATCAACTATCTCTTCCCGATGGAAATTTTCACGATTAATTTCTGGCAGAAAAGTTAGATCCAGTAAACTCTCCGCCTTATCCGGCATCAACAATATTGGACCTTCAATGTCTTTTAATTTTGCATCACCAACAGATTGTTCAATTGTAAATTTTATCCTCGCCTGTTCAAAAGCTGCCTGGGGATTACGGCCCAACACTAATAAACCAAGACCGGTTGGCCTAACTGTATTTGAACGGTCAGGTTTGTATAACATGTCTAACTGCAACAAGAATTTAAAAAATCCCTCTGACCCAACCTTAACACTCAAGCCCATCCGATCAATCATTTCCTGTTGTGCTTCTTCTGAAAAATCGGTTATATCGAAATTATTCATGTGCTGTGTCAATACCGTTACAACAGGAACAAGTGTTTTATGGTGTTCCTCTTTAGCTCTTATGACCGCATCATCAAAAAATTTCTTGTTTTCATTATAAATAATTTCAGCAAGGTCACTATCAAAATAATCCACTTCAATTTTATTGGCAATTAAAAAATCTCTGCCTTCACCTGTCACAGAAGGATCAGGGTCAATTGCTCCAATATACACTTTACCTATACGGGCATTGGTTATCCTTTCTGCACAGGAAAGTTTGGGGTGGTTTCTTGCACCAGGAGCACATGGCTCCAGTGTAGCATATACCACAAGGCCGGTAAGATTGCTGCCCCGGTGGTGACGTTCGATTACTGTGAACTCTGCATGATCGCCAATGCGTAATTCGCCACGATGCGACTTCCCGATCAATTCGCCATCAGCAGTGGCAATGACAGCCCCTACTTTGGGGTTAGGTTTACCATCTGTCCTGTTGGGGTCAGGGACTGACTTTCGCATTTCAACAATGGCCATTTCCATCAACTCCCTTGGTGTGTATTTTTTAGTTGCCATGGTAACTCATTTAAAGGCCAAAGCCTTGTTTAATTTTATTCAATACCTCCGTGTGATTCTTTTTTAAATCATTCAGACTCCATGTAGGGTACTGGTTGTATATCCTCACTGAATTACTGAATAATTCAACATTCCGCGATAATTAGCATCCCAAAGCCACCAACCAAACAAAGCATAAAGAAATTTCAATTCTCCTCCCACACCCCCAACCCCTGTCTTATAATTGTATAAGGCTCATCGGTGCAGTCTATTACTGTAGAAGGTTCCATGCCGCCAATGCCGCCGTCTATTACAAAGTCTACCAGATTGCCAAATTTTTCAAACATGGTTTCGGGGTCTGTATAGTCCTCTACCATATCACCCGGTAGCGATGCACTAAGCAGTGGGTGGTTCAACAAGTCCACAATATGATTGGCTATTTTGTTGTCCGGCACACGTAGTCCTATGGTGCTTTTGCGACTTTGTAATATCTTAGGTACGTCTTTGCTGGCGGGCAATATAAAAGTGTATGGACCGGGCAGATAATTCTTTAGCAGCCTGTACAGCGGTGTGGAAATACTTTTTGTGTATTTGCTAAGGTCGCTTAGGTCGCTGCAAACAAAGCTCAACTGTGCTTTGGCAGGATCAACATTTTTTATGCGGCAAATACGCTCAATTCCTTTTTTCTGAAAAATATCGCAGCCTAAACCATAAATGGTATCTGTAGGGTAAATGATGATTCCACCGTCTAACAGGCATTCTACCACTTGCTTTACAAGTCGCGGTTGCGGGTCAACGGGATGAAGGTGTATAAGCATAATTTGTACAGTAAAAATATTATACCATTTCTCTTAAGACGCATTTATTTTAATAAATGGGCATCCCAAAAGCATTTTTCTGCTATCAATTAAAATAATAAGACAAAATTATTACTGAAAATCAATTAGTTACAAAGGTGCTTGTAAAAATAATTGCCAAAAACTTCATTTTATTCAATGCAACCTGTTACTTTTGCACTCCTTTATAAACCGGTGGGATAGCACCGGTGTAATTAAAAACAAAAAATAATGAGCAAACTACATTTCACCACCAAACATGCGAACGAGGCTACCGTGCAACGTAACTGGTACGTTGTTGACGGCACTAATCAAACCGTTGGTCGCATTTGTGCTAAAATCGCAGCAGTTCTTCGCGGTAAGAACAAGGCGTATTATACCCCACACGTTGATTGTGGCGATTTCGTAATTGTAACCAATTGCGATAAGGTAAAGTTTACAGGCAATAAGATGGACGAAAAAATCTATCTAAACTACTCAGGCTACCCGGGAGGTAAAAAAGAGGAAGTTGCAAAAGACCTGCTTAAGCGCCGTCCCGAAGTTATTGTGGAAAGAGCCGTAAAAGGCATGCTTCCCAAAAACCGTTTGGGCCGCAAAATGTACAAAAAACTTTTTGTGTATGCTGGAGATAAACATCCACACACTGCACAACAGGCTAAAGAATTAAAATTTTAAAAAAATTAGTCGCAAGATGTTAGTAGCAAGATATTAGACAGAACCCCCGTTTTACAGTCTAAGTCTAAAATCTAAAATCTGCCATCTAAAATCTATACAACACATGGAAAAACAAAAAAATGCCGTAGGTCGCCGTAAAGAAGCCGTAACCAGGGTTTTCATGAGCCGGGGCGAAGGTAAAATAACCGTAAACGATAAAGATTACAAAGCATATTTCCCACTGGTTTATCTTCAAAATCAGGTAGAGCAGCCTTTCAAAGCTGTAGAAGCTACTGACAAATTTGACGTAAAAATTAATGCTACCGGTGGTGGTCTTAAAGGACAGGCAGAAGCTGCAAAGCTTGGTATAGCCCGTGCTTTAATTGAAACTAACCCTGAACTACGCCCATTATTAAAAGCTGCAGGTTTACTAAAACGTGACCCACGTAGTGTAGAGCGTAAAAAACCAGGTAAGAAAAAAGCAAGAAAGAGCTTCCAGTTCAGTAAGAGATAAAAGCCCCCTCGATCCCCCAAGGGGGAAGTTGGGTGAGCATCTGAAATATTTTTTTAAACTTTTAAAATACAGGTTTCAAAAGCCCCTCCTTCGGAGGGGATGGGGAGGCCTCTTAATCATTATGGAAAATAACACTTCACTACAGCAGCAGCTTTTGGAGGCCGGCGTACACTTTGGTCACCTTAAGAAGAAGTGGAACCCAAAGATGTTACCATACATCTTTGCAGAAAAAAAAGGTATCCACATCATAGACCTTAACAAA
>JANPGE010000146.1:0-6631 GCA_031423805.1 Segetibacter sp.
GGCAATATGTCGCCGCTGGCCGCCTGGTCATTGCGGGTAAAACCGCTCTATGAAAAACTCAAAAACTGCATCGTTTTTAAATCAAGTATGGTCTGTATCCGCACCACTGCTTTTTGTAATCCCCTGCTGTGGTTGCCGGCAAATGTTGCAGCCGGGCAGTCGGGTAGTTGGAGGGTTGTGCTGTCGTGAAGCAACACATTTTTGAAACTTTTAAAAATCAAACTCCCTTTAATGACCGCTGCTTTTTTTGCTACCGCATCTTCGAGCAGTTGCTTACAAAATGTGACCGCTTTTTCATCCGTCCGCTTAAAAAGTGCCTGCTTGGTAACCTGCTTACCACACAACAGCCCCAGTTGATCTGCCCAACTGGTGAACGTGTTTTTCCTTTTACAGAAACACAAAATGAGCGAAAACTCATAATCAAACCCGCTTATTTTACGGCTCTTCCTGATGCTAAAACCAGTTTTCTTTGACACCCTGTTTATATGGGCTTTGTCAAAGAAATCTTCAAAGTTTTGTTTTACTTTGCTCAAAGAATAGCTGCTTGTTTTCATCTTGCCGGATGTTTAATTACAAGTAGTTATTCTTTTCAATTCTAACAACCCTTACTGAATATCTTTTTCAGTTCCACAAAGGTTTTCAACAACTGCTAAAAATAATTAAGTTGACGCCAATGCGCCTCGGCGGGGGGCTGTTTTCATTTCCGGCTGCCCTTTTTTTCATAATCCCGCTATTCGGGAGGTACTTTTTTTCAAAATCCCGCCATTCGGGAGGGCAAACAAAAAAGTACATATAATGTGTACAACAAAACCCCGATTAGCAAAGCCGAAAACTTACCCTACTTTATCATTTTCTTTCACCTCATTACATTTACTTTGCGGGTCACTTGTGTTTGATAAATAAATGAATAAATATCTTTTGCTGAAATGTTTAATAATGGTCACGCTCTTTGCAGGGTGGCATAATCAGCAATTGAATGCTCAATCGAGAAATACAAGGCCGGGTACTATTACATCTGAACAAGCACCCATACAAACAGACAGGCAGGGGAGGGTTATGCCCAACAGACCCGGTCAGAGTAGTGGTACAGATTCCTTAAAGCATAGGGATAATACTGATGACTCTATCACCATTTACTTTAAATATTTTGACAGTACCCGAATAAGGTTTTTAGACTCATCTGTTGCTGACTTTTCTACAAGATATCCTTTGCCTGCTCATTTTATTACATTGGGAAATTTTGGTGCTGCTGCCAAATCAATGCTTTTTTCTCCTAACCTTACCCCGGGTTTTGACCCTGGATTTCATGCTTTTGATATTTATAAATTCAGGATTGCTGATACCCGTTTTTTTCAAACCACAAGGCCCTTTACAGAATTGGGCTATATGATCGGGGGCAAAGGCGAGCAGGTTATAAATCTGATTCATACCCAAAACATTAAGCCCAACTTTAACATGGCGCTGCAATACCGCCTTATCAATTCACCCGGCGAATATCAGAATCAAAATACCAACCATAATAGTTACAGGCTCAACGGTAATTATCAAAGCCATAACAAGCGATACTCCATTTATGGAATTTACATGGTCAACAAAATAGGGGCTTCTGAAAATGGAGGAATACAACGTGATACTTTGCTGAATGATTATCGTTTTACAAATCGGTTTGTGATACCCACAAGATTATCAGGCGATGGCAATGCTTTGCGCAATCCTTTTAATTCAAAAATTACAACCGGCAATGTCTATCAGGAGAAAACATTTTTGTTTAGGCAACAATATGATTTAGGACAAAGAGATTCTTTAAAAATTAACGACAGTACTTATGCGCAGCTTTTTTATCCAAGGTTCAGGTTACAACATACACTCACATCTACTACGCAACAATTTGAGTTTAGGGATAATTTTGTAGGCGCCGGAAAAGTAAGCGCTTACCAGAGTTATTTTAATATTGATACTGCACTTCCAAATATTTTATATCGTGATAGTTGGAGCAATTTGCAAAATGATGTAAGCGTAATTTCATTTCCTGAAAAAAATAACCTTAACCAGTTTATTAAAGCCGGGGTAACACATCAGTTGATCAAAGGTACTTTTGTAGATACAGCAACAACTTCAAGGCAATTTTACAACATCTTTTTATCTGGCGAATATCGCAACAGGACACGCAATCAGCAGTGGGATATAGAAGCCACAGGAAGTTTGTATGTAAATGGATTTAACAGTGGCGATTACAATATGCAGATAGAAATGAAACGCATTATCAGCAGAAAGTTAGGATTTTTGCAGGTAGGCTTTCAAAATGTAAACCGAACGCCATCCTATATTTTTGGCAACCAAAATGCTTATCCGGTTATACGCCCTGACAATGTACGGAAGGAAAACTCATCCCGAATCTATGGTGCTTATACTAATGATGCAAAGGGGTTTTCTTTATCTGCAGATTATTATCTTGTAAGTAATTTCAGCTATTTCGACAGTTTTTTTCATGCAGCACAGTATGCACCATTATTCAATTTGCTGCATATTGCCGGTAAGAAAAAGTTTAAACTTACCAAAGCGCTCAACTTTTATTCTGAAGTTCATCTGCAACAAAAAACCGGGTCACCTCCGGTAAATATTCCACTTATTTTTACAAGCAATCGGGTTTCATTGGAAGGTGTTTATGCTAAAAATATGTTGTATGCACTTGGTGTTGAAGTCAGATATTACACTCGTTATAAAGCAGATGATTATTCACCTTTTGTGGGTCAGTTTTTTAATCAAAATGATTATACTGTTAAAAACCGACCAGAAATAAATGCTTATTTCAATTTTCGAATTAAGCGCTTTTATGCTTTTCTCCGATTCGAAAATCTGAATACCCTAAGTAGAAACGTGGGAAGTCTAGGGTTTAACGAAAATAATTTTGCTGCCCGTCATTACCCTCAACAGGGCCTTTGGATACGATTAGGCATTTGGTGGACGTTTATTAACTAAGATACTTCACCATGATTTTATGAAATCGTATTGAAATTTTTGATTTAATTTTACATTGTAATGAAGAAATTGTTTGCATTTATATTGTCCATCATATACTTAACTGCTAGTAGCGGGGTAGTGTTGAATGTGCATTATTGTATGGGCAAGTTGTCTTCTGTTAGTGTTCAGAATTTGAAAGGTGATTTGTGCAAATGTGGTATGAAAGCAAAAAATAACACTTGCTGTCATTCTGAACTTAAAGTTGTCAAGCTAAACAATGTACATAAAGAGACTGTTGCTAATTTTTCTTTCAATGTTCCTTTAGCAGTTATTTCTAACACAGTTTCTTTGATTGATATCTCAAAGACTTATTCTTCAGATATTCAGAGTTCTCTTACAAATGGGCCTCCTCTTAAGTTATCTTCCAAAATTTATTTACAAAATCAGGTTTTCAGAATCTGATATTCCTTTTAAAAAGTTCATGTAATTCATTTTATTTAAGCCTCATTATCGGCTTACGACCTCAATTGGTTAAATATTTTATTAAATTATAAAAATCTACAAAAATGAAAAAGATTCAATCATTATTTATGTTGCTATTTATTGCAGCTTCATTTACTGTTACAGCACAGGATTCAAAATCTGTAAAAAGTGAAACCGTAAAGGTTTGGGGAAATTGTGAAATGTGCCAATCTAAAATAGAAAAGGCAGCAAAAAAAGCAGGTGCTACAACTGCAAAGTGGGATGAAGAAAGCAAAATATTGTCTGTTTCATATAATCCCACAAAAGCAACAATGCAAAAAATAGAAAAAGCAGTTGCAAAAGCAGGTTATGATACGCAAAATGAAACTGCTAAAGCAAGCGATTATGATAATCTGCCCGGTTGTTGTCAATATGACCGTAAAGAAAGTGCTCCACAAAAAAGCACTGAACCTAATTAGACCAGTGAAAAATAATGAAACTAATTAGACCCGTAAAAAATAATGAAACTAATTAGACCCGTGAAAGACACACACAAAATCTGCCGGGTTGCTATAATGTAATCCGGCAGTAATTTTTTAAAAATTTATAGTTATGAAAAAGCTACTCTTTATAATAACAATCTTAATCAGCCTTCAAGGTAGTGCACAGATAAAGGAAGTTACTTTGCAGGCAAGTGGCCTTACCTGTAGCATGTGTTCTAAAGCAATTTACAAAGCTTTAGAAAAAATGGCAATTGCAAATCATATTTCATCCAACATTGCAGAATCAACTTACACATTGAGCTTTAATGGTAGCGAGTCTGTAGATTTTGATGCTATTAGAAAAGTAGTAGAAAATGCAGGTTTTTTTGTTGTAAAAATGGAAGTGAAAGCCAATTTTGACAATGTAAAAGTTCAAAACGATGCCCATATTATACTTAATGGAAAGGCACTCCACTTCTTATCTGTAAAAGAGCAAACCCTTAGTGGTGATCAGGTTTTTCAAATTGTAGATAAAAAGTTTGTGCAGGATAAAGAGTATAAAAAATATGCCTCAACCACTACAATGGAATGTGTAAAAACCGGTACGATGAAAGCCTGTTGTAATAAAGATGGTAAAATAGGAGAACGAATTTACCATGTTACGGTTTAGGAGTTCTAAGCGTTTTTCCATTTTCAATTCTCAATATTTTAGTTTACCAAAAGCCTGTGATTTAAATAGTTTATTCATACTTACAAATAATTTCTTCAAACCTGAAGTAACATGAAAAATTTGCTTTTTCTTTTTTTATTAATAATATTTTCAACTGCAATTTTCGCCCAACCACCCGTAGGCAGTAAAGCCCCGGATATTAATTTACCAAATACCAATGGAGAGATGGTAAAATTGTCTTCTCTTATTGGCAAAGTTGTAATCATAGATTTTTGGGCATCGTGGTGCAGGCCTTGCAGGGAAGCGAACAAGCACATGCGGTCTATCTATGCTAAGTACAAAGACAAAGGACTTGAAGTATATGGTGTGTCTATTGACGACAATGAACGTGCCTGGAAAAATGCCATTAATCAGGACAACATAACATGGCTACAGGTGATAGACAAGGAAGCAGCACATGGTAATGAACTTACTCAAACATGGGGCATCCGCTACATACCATCTACATTTTTAATTGATAGAAAAGGGAATGTAGTTGCGATAGAACCATCAGAAGGTAAGCTGGAAAAGCTCCTGAAAAAATTATTATAGCTTTTGCAGTATGAAAAAGATAGTTACTACCATCTTGCTTTCGTTTTTTGTAATGATAACTTATTGTCAGGAGTTGTATGTCTATAGCGAACCCGCTTCTAACATGCCATCAAAATCTATCAGCTTTAAATTGACCGGCAGATTTCCATCAAGTGCAGACTTTAGTCAACGTTATATGCCCGAGGCAATGATAGGAATCAATAAGTATCTAATGGTACACATGAGTGGAACATTGTCTGATTTTTACACCAAAAACCTTCAGCCTGAAAGTGGCCGGTTATATGTAAAATACAGATTTTATAGTAAAGATGATATTCATAAACATTTCAGGATGGCAGCTTTTGCAGATGTATCATTTTCCAAGAGCCCTTACACTTATGTAGAAACTAATCTGGAAGGAGACAACAGTGGTTTTCAATACGGCATAATAGCTACGCAACTGATTAACAAACTTGCCATTTCAACTACGTGGGCCTATTCTAAATTATTCAAAGCAAATGCGGACAAATTGATTCTTAATAATCCATCGTATCATTTTCTCAATTACAGTTTGTCGGCAGGTTATCTTCTTTTCCCTAAAAAATATAAAAGCTATAAGCAATTAAATGTAAATGCTTATGCAGAATTGCTAGGAGCCAAAAGCCTGCAAAATGAAAATTATAGCGTTGACCTTGCGCCTGCCATTCAATTTATATTCAATAGTAATTCAAAAATTAATTTAGGTTATAGATTTCAGATTGCAGGACATATGAACAGAATGGCAACTAACACTTTACAGATATCTGTTGAGCATACACTGTTTAATTTGTGGAAATAATCGAACAATCAAATTCTCCTTCCATCTCCTGAAATAATTATGGTAATAAAACCACTCGGATTACTGTTTTTGGGCTAAGATTTTTTTTATTTATAAATACATACAGACTATGTTAAGTGTTTAAGTAAACAATAAAGACGTTTTCATATTATATTTATTAAACAAAATACCTTTGCGGCTGTTCTAAAGAATCGCAATGAAATATTTGATAATAATACTTACCTCGTTTACCCTTAGTTTAGCCTGCAAGGCACAGAAAAAATACACCATCAACGGTTATATTAAAGATTCCCTTTCAGGCGAAACTTTAATTGGTGCCAACTTAAATATACCTGCTTTAGGCAAAGGAGTTACTACAAATCAGTACGGTTACTTTTCGCTTACCTTGCCAAAGGGTACATATAATCTGACCTGTTCTTTTATTGGCTATAGCCCCAAATTATTAACTGTAAATCTTGACAGCAATATTAGAAATGATATATATCTTATGCCACGTGGGGCGGTTATGGAAACGGTTACCGTAAGTGGCAGACGAAGAGATAATAATGTGAAAACTGCACAAATGGGCAAGATAGATTTGAGCATGGAAGCAGTTAAAAACCTGCCTGTCATTTTTGGGGAAACAGATATCTTAAAAACATTACAGTT